>CAZEZD010000091.1:0-9455 GCA_964516115.1 uncultured Hyphomicrobiales bacterium | reverse complement strand
GTCCTCCATGACGCGCTTGATGACGGGCAGCGTGCGGTCGACCTGATCGTCCGGCACCTCGAAGACCAGTTCGTCGTGCACCTGCAGGAGCATCAGCGCGTCGAGGCCCGCCGCCTCCAGGGCCGCATCCATGCGCACCATGGCGCGGCGGATGATGTCGGCCGCCGACCCCTGGATCGGCGCGTTGATCGACTGCCGCTCGACGAAGGCGCGCTCCGACGGGTTGCCTGACCGGATCGCCGGGAAGTGGCAGCGCCGGCCGAAGATGGTCTCGACATAGCCGTGCTCGCGCACGAAGGCCTTGGTCGCGTCCATGTAGTCGCGGATGCCGGGGAAACGCTCGAAATACTTCCTGATGTAGGCGCCGGCCTCCTCCCGCGGGATCGAGAGCTGGTTGGCGAGGCCGAAGGCCGAGATGCCGTAGATGATGCCGAAATTGATCGCCTTGGCCCGCCGGCGCACCAGCGGGTCCATGCCCTGCACCGGCACGCCGAACATCTCGGAAGCGGTCATCGCGTGAATGTCAATGCCGTCGGCGAAGGCCTGACGGAGCTGCGGGATGTCAGCGATGTGGGCGAGGATCCGGAGCTCGATCTGCGAATAGTCGGCCGAGACGAGCTTGCGGCCGGGCGGCGCGATGAAGGCGGTGCGGATCTTGCGGCCCTCCTCGGTGCGCACCGGAATGTTCTGGATATTGGGGTCGGAGGAAGAGAGCCGTCCGGTCGTCGTCGCGGCGAGGGCGAAGGAGGTGTGGACCCGCCCCGTTTCGCTGTTGATGTAGGTCGGAAGCGCGTCGGTATAGGTCGACTTCAGCTTGGTCACCGTGCGCCAGTCGATGATCTTGCGGGGGAGCGCATGGCCTTCCTCCGCGAGGTCCTCGAGGACGCCGGCGGCGGTCGACCATGCCCCCGTCTTGGTCTTCGAGCCGCCCGGCAGTCCCATCTTGCCGAACAGGATGTCGCCGAGCTGCTTCGGCGAGCCGGGGTTGAGCGGCTCGCCGGCGAGTTCCTGGATCTCCGCCTCGACGCGGGCCGCGACCTGCGCGAAATCGCCCGACAGCCTTGAGAGCACCTGCCGGTCGATGAGAATGCCGCGCCGCTCCATGCGGGCGAGGACATCGACCAGCGGGCGCTCCAGCGTCTCATAGACGGTGGTTTTGGCCTCGGCCGGCAGGCGGGGCTTCAGGACCTGCCACAGGCGCAGCGTCACGTCGGCGTCCTCGGCGGCATAGGCGGTCGCCTGGTCGAGCGGCACCCGGTCGAAGGTGATGCGCGCCTTGCCCGTGCCGGTGACGGCATCGAAGCTGATCGGCACGTGGCCGAGATGGCGCTCCGACAGCGCGTCCATGCCGTTCGAGCCGCGGCCGGCATCGAGAGCATAGGACATCAGCATGGTGTCGTCATAGGGCGCGATGGTCATGCCGTGGCGCGACAGCACCAGCAGGTCGTATTTGAGATTCTGGCCGACCTTCAGCACACCGGGGTCCTCGGCGAGGGCCTTCAGGCGGGCGAGCGCCTCGCGGATCGGAATCTGACCTTCCACGAGACCAGAATCGAACAGGCCGGCCTCGCCGGAGCGATGGGCGAGCGGCACGTAGCAGGCCTTGTCGGGGGCATAGGCCAGCGAGAAGCCGACGAGGTCTGCGGCCATGGCGTCGAGCGAATTGGTTTCGGTGTCGAGCGCCACGACGCCGGCCTCCCGCGCACCGGCGATGAAGGCATCGAGCGCCTCGAGCGTCGTGATGCACTGGTAGAGCGAGCGGTCGATGGCGGAGGCGCGCAGCTTTTCCGCGGTGCGGGCGGCGAGGGTCTGCGGCGTCGGCGCGCCGGGATCGGCGGCGGCCGGGGAGGGGGCGCCGTCCCCATCTGCCGCGGCCGTTACAGCCGGGGCCGCGACCGGCGCCTTCGGGCCGGCGGCCAGCGCCGGGTCGGGATCGACCTTGGCGGGATCGACGCCGTAGAGTTCGCCGACCTTCTTGGTGATGGTGGTGAACTCCAGCGCCTTGAAGAAGGCGATGAGCCTGCGGCCGTCGGGCTTCACCAGTCCCGTCTCGTCCAGCGGCACCTCGACCTTCACGTCGCGCACCAGCTGCACGAGCTGCTTCGAGATGCGGACCTTCTCGATCACCTCCGGGTCGGTCAGCGTCTCGCGGCGCCTCGGCTGCCTGATCTCGTGGGCGCGGGCGAGAAGCGTGTCGAGGTCGCCATATTCGGAGATGAGCTGGGCGGCCGTCTTGCGGCCGATGCCGGGGGCGCCGGGCACGTTGTCGGAGGTGTCGCCCTCCAGCGACTGGATGTCGACGATCTTCTCCGGCGGCAGGCCCTCCCAGTACTCGGTGACGTCGCCGATCTTGTCGGAGGGCACGTTCCACCGCTCGAAGCGGTCACCATGGGTGAGCAGGCGCTCGGGCCGGTAGCCGGGCTTGCCCTTGATGCCGCTCTCCGGGTCGTAGAAGGCGACGCAGGGGCGCACCAACTGCATCAGGTCCTTGTCGGCGGAGATGATCAGCACGTCGGCGCCGCGGCTGCAGGCCTCGTCGGCATAGGTGGCGATGAGATCGTCGGCCTCGTAGCGATCCTGCTCGATGGCGTGCAGGCCGAAGGCGCGGATGGCGGCGCGCATCAGCGGGAACTGCGGCACGAGGTCCTCGGGCGGCGGCGGCCGCTGCGCCTTGTAGAGCGGGTAGAGCTCCTTGCGGAACGAGTTCTCGCTCTTGTCGAGGATCATCGCGAGGTGGGTCGGCTTCACGCCGAGCGCCCCGTCCTCGACGAACTGCAGCACCTTGGTCGAGAAGAGCCTGACGGCGCCGGTCGGCAGGCCGTCCGAGCGCGCATTGTACTTCCGGTCCTGGTTCATGGACTGGAAATAGGCGCGGAAGACGAAGGAGGACGCGTCGACGAGGAAGACGCGGTCGCCCTTGCCGACAGGGCGGTGGTGCTCGGTGTGCATGGAATGCGGGCCTCTCGGTGGGCCGCCATTATGGACGCCCGGGCCGCTCACGTCATGTCAGCAGTCGCCATACTCGCAATCCTGGCAACGTCACCAGGCGAGAAGGCGCCGGCCGACGGCCGCGCCGGCCAGGGTCAGCATGCCGATGGCCAGCGAGTACCAGGTGGCAACGAAGAGCGGCGAATCGTCGGTGCAGTGCAGGCCATAGAAGACGGCGGCGATGGCGCCGGCGGCAAAGCCCGAGAGCGCGCCGGCCAGTGTCGCGTTGCGCGGGGCGGCGGCGGTCATGGCGGTGAGGATGGCGGCCAGCGGCAAAAGGCCGAGCAGGGGGATCGCGACGAGGCAGACGCGCCAGTTCCGTCCCACCAGCCTTGCTGGGAGGTTGGCGGGAAGCTGTGTCGCGATCTCATGGCCGATGCCGAAGACAATGAGAAGGACGGGCACGAGGAGCACGATCTTCGGCAGTTCCGCCTCGGGCCGGGCAGAGGCCCGCACCAGCGCGAAGGCCGCCACCGCCAGGGTCGCGACCAGCAGCATCTTCAGGGTGAACAGCATCGTCGTGCTGGCCGCCGCGAGGTCGGGCCTGACGCCGAGGCTCGCCATCATCAGGGCGAAGGCCGTCACCGCGGCGATCGCCAGCGCGATGGCGATGCGGCGGTGGACGGCCGGGCCGGTCTGGCGGGCGTCGCGGGCGAGGGTTGCGATCAGGTCGTCGGTCTTCATAGGGCTCATATGCTCCCTCGGAGCATCCTTGCGAGGCCGGCAAGGCCCCGGTGAAGGGCGACGCGCACGGCGCCCTCGCTCATCTGCAGCGCCGAGGCCGTCTCCTGCGTGTTGTGGCCGTCGACGAACATCGCATGGATCACCGCCTTCTGGCCGGACGGCAGGCTCTCGGCGAGCTTCACCACGTCGCGGGTGGCGATGCCCGGCTCGTTGGACGGCGAGGCGATGACCTCGGCGAATTCGTCGATGTCGACATGGCCGCTCAGGCCCTTGCGGCGCAGGAAGTCGATCAGCTTGTGCTTCAGGATGGCGCGCATCCACGGCACCAGCGGTTCGGTGGGAATCCAGCTGGTGCGCCGGGTGTGGATCGCGATAAGGACGTCCTGCACGATATCCTCCGCCTCGGCCGTCGAGCGTCCGGCCCTTGCCAGGCCGGAACGGGCGAGAGCGCGCAGGAAGGGAGTCAGCTCGCGGAGAAGGCGCCCATAGGCTCCCTCATCCCCTGCAAGCCCCGCCCGCATCCAGGCACTCCAGTCGTCGTTCCGGTCTTTCAACGTCGGACCTATGGGCTTGATACGGGGCGCATGAGGGAACTGTTACAGCCCGCCGTCCGACAGGCAGGCGAGTCATCGCGAACGAGAATGCCGCGAAGCCCGCGCGTGCGCCAGCCGGTTGCCCGCCCCGGTCAGGCCGGGGCGGCGTTCCGCATCATGCGTGCAACGAGGAAGACCCCGCCCGCGATGGCGATTCCGACCATGTCGGTAAAGCCTTCCGGCGCGATCAGCATGAGGGCTGCCAGCAGCAGCGGCGCGCGCAGCACCCAGCCGATCTTGCCGCCGAACCATCCTTCCGTCGCGCAGGCGAGCAGCAGCACGCCGATCAGCGCGGTCGCGAGCACGGGCAGGATCTGCCAGATCGTGCCCTGGCCGAGCAGCAGTGGCGAATAGAAGAACATGAAGGGCACGATGAACACGGCGAGCCCCATCTTCACCGAGATGAAGGCGGTCTTCCACGGATCGGCCCTGGCGATGGCGGCGGCGGCGAAGGAGGCCAGCGCAATGGGCGGCGTGATGGCCGAGACGACGGCGTAGTAGAAGATGAACATGTGGGCGACCAGCGGGGGGACGCCGAGCCTCTGCAGGCCCGGCGCCAGCACCGCCGCGCCGATGGCGTAAGCGGCGGTCGTCGGCATGCCCATGCCGAGGATGAGCGCCACGATCATGGTGAAGATCATGGCGAACAGCACGTTCTCGCCGGCGAGTTGCAGGAGGAGCTGGGCGAAGCGGCCGCCGATCCCGGTCAGGGCGATGACGCCGACGATGATGCCGGCGGCGGCGCAGACGGAGATCAACTGCAGGGAATCGCGCGCCGCCATGTTGAGCGCCTCGAGCGAGCGCTTCGGACCCATGGCGTTCTGCCGGTCGAGCCAGCTCACCACGATGGCCGCGACGATGGCGAGCGAGCCGGACCGGAAGGCCGAATAACCGGAGACCAGCAGCCAGACCATGATGACCAGCGGGGCGAAGAGATAGGCCTTCTTCAACAGGCCGAAGAGCGGCGGCAGTTCACTGCGCGGCAGGCCGTGAAGGCCGTGCAGCCGCGCATGCAGCTCCACATGCGCGTAGCAGGCGACGTAGAAGAGGATGCAGGGGATGATGGCGGCAAACGCGATCTCGGCATAGGCGATGCCGGTGATCTCGGCCATCAGGAAGGCGCCCGCGCCGAGGATCGGCGGGGTGATCTGCCCGCCGGTGGAGGAGGTCGCCTCGACGGCGCCCGCTGTGGCGCGGTCGTAGCCGACCCGCCGCATCATCGGGATGGTGATGGCGCCGGAGGCGGCGACATTGGCGACCGACGAGCCCGAGATCGAGCCAAACAGCACGCCGGAAGCGATCGTCGCCTTGGCCGGACCGCCGCGCAGGTGGCCGAATGCCGACAGCGCGAGATCGTTGAAGTAGTCGCCGACCTTCGACACCTGCAGGAAGGCGCCGAAGGCGACGAAGAGCACGATGAAGTTGGACGAGGCTTCGGTCGTCGTGCCGAAGATGCCGAGGTCGGAGTAGATATAGGCGAAGAAGCGGCCCCATTCGAAGCCGCGATGGTTGAGCACGCCCGGCAGCCAGGGGCCGATGAAGACGTAGAGGATGAAGACACCGGCGATGATCGGCAGGGCGAGGCCCGCCGTGCGCCGGGCGAACTCCAGCACGATGAGCGTGCCGACGAGCCCGACCCAGATGTCCATGGGATCGGGCAGGGCGCCGGCCCGGAACAGCAGGCCGTCGAGCTCCCAGTAGATGTAGGCGCAGCAGGCGATCGAGAGGGCGATCAGCACCCAGTCGTACCAGGGAATGCGATGGATCGTGGAGCCCGCGAACGGCCGGTAGATGGCAAAGCCGAGCACCGATGCCCAGGCCACGTGGGTGGCGCGGAAGAGCATGGCTTCCTGCGGAAACAGGTTCAGAACCACGATGTGATAGAGGGTGAAGCCGGCGGCGCCGATGACGAAGAGGTGCTGCTCCAGGCCCGAGAGGGTGCGCTTCAGGCCGGCGAACTCCTCCTCCGACACCACGACGGGCTTGTCATCGACGTCGATGTCCGCGTCCTGCTTCGCCATGCCTTCCCCCCAGACCAGTCCCTGTCCATTCGTGTGCAGGAATGGGCTTGTTACGGCAAGCGCCCGGTTGCCGGCGGCTCCCGCCGGGACCGGACGTCCTGCATCACGCATGCGCCCCCGCCGCGCCCCAAGGGGGAGCAGCGGGGGCGGCGCGGTTCACACCACTCCGTTGCCGGACAACCTCAGCCGACGAGATTCGCGGCGATGGTGATGCCCTTCTCGCGGTAATATTTCGCGGCGCCCGGATGGAAGGGCAGGAAGGTGTTCTTGGCGACGTTCTGCGGGATGGTCTCCACCGCCGCAGCATGGCCCTTCACCATGGCCTCGTGGTTCTCGTGCACCGCCTTGACGATGGCGTAGGCGAGCGAGTCCGGCACCGACTTGTTGGTGATGGCGAAGTTGAACAGGCCGACGGTCTTCTGGTCCTCGGCCATCTGCTTGTAGGTGCCCTTCGGGATCACCGAGGGCGAGAGCTCCGGCAGCGCCGCCTGCATCTTGGCGAGGTCGGCGTCGGAGAAGCCGAAGAACACGACGTCCTGGGTGTTGGAGAGCTCCGAATAGGCGGCGATCGGCAGGCCGGCGGCGAAGGCGAAGCAGTCGATCAGGCCGTCACCGAGCTGCGAGCCCATGTCGGAGGCCTGGCCGTTGCGGATCGTCACGTTCTGCACGCCGAGGGCCTGGAACATCAGCGGGAAATAGGTGCCCGGCGTGCCGGCGCGCGGGCCGACGCCGACGCGCTTGCCGGCAAGCTGCTGGACGCTGGTGATGCCCGAACGCTTCAGCACCGCGAAGTGGAACGGCGTGTCGTACATGGGGAACAGCGCGCGCACGTCCTGCATCTTGCGGCCGCGGGTCCATTCGCCGGTGCCGTTCCAGGCCTGCAGCGCGACGCCCATGGTGGTCATGCCGAGGTCGATCTGCTTGTCCTGCACGAGCAGGATGTTCTGGTTCGGACCCTGGGTCTGCTGGGTGTTGATCTGCAGGCCGATCTTCTCGCCGACGAGGCTCGCCCAGGCCTGGCCATAGACGAAATAGGTGCCGCCGACGGAGGCGGTGCCGAGCGTCACGTTGGCCGGCCAGCTCGGGTCACGGGTCTGCGCGAAGGCGAGCGAGGGGATGACGGGCAGGGCCGCAGCCCCGGCCAGAAGGTGGCGACGGGAAATGGACATGGACAGAACTCCTCTGGAAGCGTTTCCGGATGCGATGCGGCCGTTTCCGGCTCTTGTGGCTTTCACTACAGGGTTTGTCGTGCCGCCGTCCAGACGCAGGGTTGGCCGCGCCGGGCCGCGGGTGCGGCGACAATGTCGCACGGCCGCATTCGGTGTTGACGTTTACGTAAACGTGAGTTAGACGAAAGGTGAATGCGAACGGCCGGCCTGGAGGGCGCCATCGGGATGACGAGCACTGTCGAACACGACATCGTCCCGCACAGCGGCGCGACGCTTGCCGAACTGCTGGCCCGCACGGCCGTGCCGGCCGACAAGGACGTCTTCACCATCCGCGAGATGACGCGTGAATTCGGTGTCACCGCCCGCGCCCTGCGCTTCTACGAGGAAAAGGGCCTGCTGTCGCCGCAGCGCCAGGGCCAGGACCGCCTCTACTCCCGCCGCGACCGCTCGCGCCTGCGCCTCGTCCTCATGGGCAAGTGCGTCGGCTTCTCGCTGGAGGAGGTCAAGGCCATGCTCGACCTCTACGACCTCGGCGACGGCGGCGTCACACAGATGAAGGTGGCCCGCGGCAAGTATCGCGAGCAGATCGGCCGGCTGGTGGCCCAGCGGCAGGACATCGACACCGCCATCAACGAACTCGAGCGGGCGATCACCGTCATCGACGGCCGCCTCGCCGGCATCGGCGCTACGGCGTCGAGGGACTGAAGCCGCCGCCGCCCCGACGGCGGCCCACGAAACCGGCGCCGGAACCGGCGCAGCCTCCCGGAGGAGAAGACCCATGCCGACCTACAAGGCGCCCATCGAAGACACGATGTTCGTGCTCTACGACGTCCTGAAGATGGACAATTACGGCAATCTGCCGGGCTTTGCGGACGCGCCGCGCGATCTCGTCGAGGCCATCGTCAGCGAGGGCGCCAAGTTCTGCGAGGAGGTGGTGCAGCCCCTCAACGTCGTCGGCGACAAGGAGGGCTGCCACCGCAACGAGGACGGCTCGGTGACGACGCCGAAGGGCTTCAAGGAGGCCTACCGGCAGTATTGCGAGGGCGGCTGGATGGGCCTTGCCTTCGACCCGGCCTATGGCGGCCAGGGCCTGCCGGCGACCGTCAACGCCGTCATCGGCGAGTTCCTGTCATCGGCCAATCTCGCCTGGGGCATGTATCCGGGCCTGACCATGGGCGCCATGGCCGCCCTCAACGTCCACGCCAACGACGAGATCAAACAGACCTACCTGCCGAAGATGACCTCCGGCGAGTGGACCGGCACGATGAACCTCACCGAGCCGCATTGCGGCACGGACCTCGGCATGCTGCGCACCAAGGCCGTGCCGAACGGCGACGGCTCCTACCGCATCACCGGCCAGAAGATCTTCATCTCGGCCGGCGAGCACGACATGTCCGAGAACATCATCCACCTCGTCCTCGCCCGGATCGAGGGCGCACCGGCCGGCACCAAGGGCATCTCGCTCTTCGTCGTGCCGAAGTTCCTGCCCACCGCCGACAACAAGCCCGGCGCGCGCAACGGCGTCTCCTGCGGCAAGATCGAGGAGAAGATGGGCATCCACGGCAATGCCACCTGCGTCATGAACTACGACGAGGCCACCGGCTGGCTCGTCGGCCAGGAGAACAAGGGCCTCAACGCCATGTTCGTCATGATGAACGAGGCGCGCCTGTCGGTCGGCGTCCAGGGCCTGTCGCAGTCGGAGGTCGCCTACCAGAACGCGGTCGCCTATGCGAAGGACCGCATCCAGGGCCGCTCGCTCTCCGGCCCCAAGGCGCCGGAGAAGGCTGCCGACCCGATCATCGTCCATCCGGACGTGCGCCGCACGCTGATGACGCTGCGCGCCGTCAACGAGGCGGGACGTGCGCTGGTGCTGTGGACCGCGCTGGCGGCGGACGTGTCGCATCGCTCCGAGGACGCCGCCGAGCGGCAGAAGGCGGAGGATCACCTCGGCCTGATGACGCCGATCATCAAGGGCGTGCTGACCGATCTCGGCTTCGACA
>CAZEZD010000090.1:7533-9462 GCA_964516115.1 uncultured Hyphomicrobiales bacterium | reverse complement strand
AGATGGACGTCATTTCGGCGCGGGAATAGCGCGGGATCATGGGACGGGCCTCGGCAGCACAGGGAAGGCTGCCCTCTAGCAGGGAAGGCGTCCGAGGACAATCAATCGGCCGGGCGATCAGCGCGCCGGCAGGGGCGTGGTCACCGCCATGTGGCGGACGTCACTGCCCTCGAAGCCCCGCCCGATCACCATGACCATGATCACCATGACGTCGACGCCGCTCTGTCCTCTTTGGCGCGGCGCCCGGTAGCCGATGACCTCGCGGAGTCGGTAGCCATGCGCCGTGTTGCGCCGGGCCGGAAGCCTGCGGTCCTCGTGGATCACCCGGCTTTCGCCCTTGTCGGTCAGCGTCAGGCGGAAGCCTGCGACCGGATCGCCGTTCACCTCGCCCATCGGAATGTCCGCGAGCGCGAGGGTGCTGGGCTCCTCGCTGTTCGGCAGATAGGTCCCGAGCCGGAACCTGAACCGGTTCGGCTCTTCGGTGACCTGGGCGATCGCCTGGCTGGCGAGCGTCTCGCCCGGCTCGGTGATGGGGGTGAGCATGGCCCGGGCACGCGAGGCCGCCTGCCGGCGCGCCGCGCCGATGGTGGCGTTCTCGTCGTCGATGCGGACATGGACGGGCGGCGTCGCGAATTCGTTCTTCTCGGTATCGATCAGGAAGATCGAGGCATAGGGAAAGCCGGAGCCGTCCTGGCGCCCGAATTCCTCGAAGGCGAAGCGCCGGCCGTCGGGGCTGAAGCCGAGAATGGCGAGGCTGGCGCTGTCGGCGGCCATCGCGGGCGCGCCGCAGACGAGGGCGAGAAGGACGAGGACGACGCGCATGGACCCGCTCCGGACTGCGCCGAGTGTCCCGGTGGTGGATGGCGGAACCAAGGCGGCTCAGCGCCGGTGAGCCCGCCAGAACAGCACCGTCACCAGGGCGGGCAGGGCGGCGCCCCAGGGCCACCACAGGCGGAAGGCGGTGGTAGCGAAGAGGTAGAGCGCCGCAGCCGTGCCGACGAGGTGGTGCAGCAGGTTCATGTCGCCGTCGTGGTCCTCGGCGAAGGCCATCGAGCGCGAATGGACGGCGAAGACGAGGCCGGGCACGACGAGCATGACCGCCAGTGTTCCGACGAAGGCGAGGCCGAGCCAGAAGGCGAGAGGCAGGGCCGCGAAGCGGGCGCGCAGCCGCTCCAGCAGCCACCACAACAGAGCGATGCCCGGCAGCAGCGGCAGGGACTGCAGGCAGACGACCGAGAGGCTGCGCCACGACGGCGCGTGGCCGGCGATCAGCGAGACGACGACGGCGGCGACGAAGGCGACGGCTGTGACGGCGAGCCCGGAGCGCAGCGCCCGCAGCCAGACACCGGGAACACCCGGACCCTTCGCCGGCGATCTCCGCTTCGCCGCCTTCGATGTCCCTGAACGCCGGCTGCGGGCCGGCCTCTTCCGGACCGGGCCGTCCGCGTCGCGGTCGAGGGTTGCGCTGTGAGTCGCCATGGCCCCGACGATAGCGTCGGCGGGTTGACGGGGACTGAATCGACCGCCCGCTTATCCCCATGGGCTCCGATGGCGCGATCCTTCGCAGGACAACCGGCCAATTCCGGCCGGCGGACCCTGCGAGGCTGCCCATGGCCTATTCCATCACCAACCACCGACTCATGCTCGACGGCGCGCCCGTCGCCTTCCGCCAGTCGCCGCACGGGGGGCGGCGGATGAAGCCGCTCTATCTTGTCATCCACTACACGGCCGGCCTGTCGACGCACTCTGCGGTGAGCTGGTTCCTCGATGCGAGGGCCAAGGCCTCGGCCCATCTGGTGCTGGGACGGCAGGGGGCCGTGACGCAGATGATGGCCTTCGATCGCACATGCTGGCACGCGGGGGTGAGCGCCTGGCAGGGTCTCGAGGGCCTCAACGGTCACTCCATCGGTATCGAGATCGTCAATGCGG
>CAZEZD010000090.1:3433-7523 GCA_964516115.1 uncultured Hyphomicrobiales bacterium | reverse complement strand
GGGCGGGCGCTGGCAGACCTGGACCGGCGAGCCGATCCCCGACGATCAGGTCGTTCTCGCCCGCCATCGCCACGAGCGCGAGGAGACCGGCTGGCATGCCTATGCGCCGGAGCAGATCGCCGCTGTGGTGGCCATTGGCGCGGCGCTGCACGAGGCCTACCGGTTCCGCGACGTGCTGGGACACGAAGACATCGCGCCGCGCCGCAAGGTCGACCCCGGTCCGGCCTTTCCGCTGAAGGCGGTCGCCGCGCGCATCCTGGGGCGGGGATAAGTCCGGCAATGTTAGGCAGTTCACGGAAAGTTGAGGCAGGCCTCGCGGTTGCCGCCAGCCTCATTCTGCTCGCCATGGCCGGCCTTGGGCCGGCCGCGTCACACCATGGTGCCGCGGGCCGTCTCGGCGGCCTCGCGGATGGCCGTGATGTTGGCGGCATAACCCGCCGGGCCGCCCTTGAAGACGGCGGAGCCAGCGACCAGCACGTCGGCGCCTGCGGCGGCGACGAGGCGGGCGGTGGCGGGGGTCACGCCGCCATCCACCTCGATGAGGATGTCGCGGCCGGCCGTCATCTGCCGGATATGGGCGATCTTCTCGACCTGGCTCGCGATGAAGGCCTGGCCGCCGAAGCCGGGGTTCACCGACATGACCAGCACGAGATCCACGAGGTCGAGGACGTAGTCGAGGGCGCTGGCGGGCGTTGCCGGGTTCAGCGAGACGCCGGCCTTCTTGCCCATGGCACGGATCGCCTGCAGCGAGCGGTGCAGGTGCGGGCCGGCCTCGGCGTGGACGGTGATGACGTCGCAGCCGGCCTTCGCGAAGGCCTCAAGATAGGGGTCGGCCGGGGCGATCATCAGGTGGACGTCGAAGACCTTGGCCGAGTGCGGCCGCAACGCCTTCACCACATCGGGGCCAAAGGTGATGTTCGGCACGAAATGGCCGTCCATGACGTCGAGATGGATCCAGTCGGCGCCGGCGGCGTCCACGGCGCGGATCTCCTCGCCGAGCTTCGAGAAGTCGGAGGCGAGGATCGAGGGGGCGATCAGGATGGGGCTGGTCATGCGCGCGAAGTCCTCGCTGGAAGCCGTTGCGCGGCGGGTAGCATGGGCGCAGGTGCGCGGGCAATGAGGGGCTGCCATCGCTTGCGGTCGGCGGGCCGCCCCGGCAATGTTGCACCGCCCCCAAAGACGTACGGCTGCGGCGACAGGTTCATGACTGACATTCACGACGTTCTCGTTCTCGGTGCCGGCATGGTCGGCGTCTCGACGGCGCTCCATGCCCGCATGCGCGGGCTCAACGTGGTCCTCATCGACAGGCGCGAGCCGGGCGAGGAGACGAGCTTCGGCAATTCCGGCGTCATCGACGGCGGCAATCTCTACCCCGTGGCCATGCCGCGCGACGTGCCGACGCTGTTCCGTCACGCGCTGAACCGCCAGACCGCCTCGCACTATCATCTCGGCGCCCTGCCGCAGGTGGCCCGCTGGATGTTCGACTACTGGCGCTGGTCGGCGCCGGAGAAGCTCGAGGAGACGGCGCGGGTCATGCGGCCCTTCTTCGCCCAGGCCGTCGAGACCCACCGCGAGCTCATGGCGGTCGCCGGCGCCGAGCGCTATTTCCGCCAGACCGGCTGGCTGGAGCTCTATCGCCCCGAGAGCCTCGCGGCGCAGGACCGGCGCCTCGCCCTGTCGCGTGAATACGGCATCGACAACGTCAAGCTCACCCACGCCGAGACGCTGGAACTGGAGCCGCATCTGAAGGGCACCTTCGCAGGGTCCATCTGGTGCAAGGGCGCCGACACGGTGTCGAGCCCCGGCGGCGTCACCAAGGCCTATGCGGAGGCCTTCGTGACGCAGGGCGGGCGCTTCGTCATCGGCGATGCGATGACGCTGGAGAAGGTGACCGGCGGCTATCGCGTGCAGACGGCCGACGGTCCGGTCACGGCGCGGCAGGTGGTCGTCGCCCTCGGCATCTGGTCGAAGGCGCTGGTGGCGAAGTTCGGCTATTCCGTGCCGCTTTCGGCCAAGCGCGGCTATCACCGGCACTACAAGCCCGCCGGCAACGCCTTCCTCAACCGGCAGGTCTGCGACGAGGACGTCGGCTACGTCCTCTGCCCGATGGAGCAGGGCATCCGGCTGACGACGGGCGTCGAGATCGCGCTGCCCGAGGCGCCATCGACCCCGGTGCAGGTGGAGCGGGCGTTCCGCTCGGCCCGCGACCTGTTCGACCTCGGCGAGCCGGTCGAGGCCGAGCCGTGGATGGGGCGGCGGCCGGCGACGCCGGATTCGCGGCCCGTCGTCGGGCCGGCTCCCCGCCACGAGGGGATGTGGTTCGCCTTCGGGCACGGTCACTGGGGCTTCACGCTCGGCCCCGCCACCGGCAAGGCGCTCGCCATCGCCATGCAGGGCGCGCCGCAGCCGCTCGATCTCTCGCCCTACCGCATCGACCGCTGGAAGCAGCCGGCCTGAGGCGGCTCTCAGACGCTGAGGTCGAAGAGGCGCAGAGCCGGGGCCGGCATGGCGCCGTTGCGCGAGGGCCGGGCGACGTCCACCGCGGGCACGTCGTTCGCCTGTTCGGCGGATGCCAGCGAGCCGCCGAGCACGACGGCCGGCGCAATGGCGCGGCCGGCGCGCGAATCGAGCTGCTCCTGTTTTGCAGGGTCGCCGGTGACATTTTCCGGGTTCAGCCCCCGCCGCGCATCGCTGACGTCGGCGCTGGTGGTGCAGACAAAGCCGTTGACCATCTCGATCATGGGTCGATGCGTCCGTTCGAAGTTCCCATTCCCCAAGGTCAGCCATGGCAGAAGGGTGGCGCCGTGGCCAGCGTAGCCTCCGGGCGTGGTGTGCCGGGCGTGCAGGCGATCCCGTCAATTGTCCGGATCGGGGCATCGACAGGCATCCGGAGGCATGGCGTAGTCGGGCTGTCGCACGTCTGGATGGATCCGCATGTCTTTCGAAACCTGGCTCGCCTTCGTCGCCGCCTCCGCCATCCTGCTGGTCATTCCCGGCCCGACCATCCTGCTCGTCGTCTCCTATGCGCTGGGACGTGGGTGGAAGACCGCCTTTCCGATGGCCGCCGGGGTGGCGCTCGGCGATTTCACCGCCATGACCCTGTCGATGCTCGGCATCGGCGCGCTACTGGCGACGTCGGCGACGGTGTTCACCGCGCTCAAGTGGATCGGCGCGGCTTATCTCGTCTGGCTCGGCATCAAGCTGTGGCGCGCCGGCGGGGCGCTTGCCGCGGAACCGCGGCAGGATGCGGCCTCCAGCCCCAAGATGCTGGGCCATGCCTGGCTGGTCACGGCGCTCAACCCGAAGAGCATCACCTTCTTCGTGGCGTTCCTGCCGCAGTTCCTCGACCCCAGGGCCGATTTCTGGATGCAGATGGCGATTTTCGAGGCGACGTTCCTGACCCTCGCCTTCGCCAATGCCCTCGGTTACGCGCTGGTCGCCTCGCGAGCCCGCAAGGCCGTGCGCGATCCGCGGACCATCGGTGTGGTCAACAAGATCGGCGGCTCGATGCTGATCGGCGCGGGGGTCGCAACGGTCGCGATGCGCGCAGGGCAGAACTGAGGCTCAGCGCGGACCGAAGGACTGCTTCCAGGACGGCAGGGCGCCGGGGAAGGGCAGGGCCTCCGCCTCATAGACGGCGCGCGCGCAGGCCCGCGCCAGCACCGAGGCCGCCGTCGCGCCGATCACCGCCATGTCGCGGGCATAGTCCTCGACCGGCCTTGCGCCGGTGGCCGCGGCGAAGACCGTGTCGCCGTCGAGCGGCGTGTGGATCGGGCGGATGGCGCGGCCGAGCCCGTCCTGCGCCATGACGGCGAGATGCATCGCCTGGCCCTTGTCGAGCACTGCATCGGTGACAACGAGGGCGATCGTCGTGTTCTCCGGACGGGCGCCCTTCAGCTTGATGGCGCCGGCATCGGCGGGCCAGGGGGAGGGCAGTCCGAGGCCGCCGAATTCCGCGCCGACCTCGTCGGTCGCCGCCCAGAACCGGCCGCTCGACCCGATGGTGGCGCTGCCGACCGCATTGACGATGACGATGGCGCCAACCCGGTGGCCCGTCGGCGCGAGCGCCGAGGCCGACCCGATGCCGCCC
>CAZEZD010000090.1:0-3423 GCA_964516115.1 uncultured Hyphomicrobiales bacterium | reverse complement strand
CGCCCTTGAGGTCGGCCGTGGTCGCGCCGGTGCCGCCGCCGACGGTGCCGAGGGCGACGGGGCCGGCGGTCGCCGCCGCTGCTGCCTGATAGCCGAGGTCGCGATAGGGCGAGAAGCGGCCCCAGGCCTTGTCGCCGCCGCTCAGGAGATCGAAGACGATGGCGCCGGGCACGATAGGCACCCTCATTGGGCCTATCGCGAAACCGCGGCCATTCTCGGCCAGCCAGGCGCTGACCCCGCCGCAGGCGTCGAGCCCGAAGGCCGAGCCGCCGGAGAGCACCACGGCATCGACGGTCTGCACCGTCCTGTCGGGGCGCAGCAACTCGGTGTCGCGGCTGCCGGGCGCGCCGCCGCGCACGTCCACGGCGCAGACGGTGGGCTCGTCGAAGATGATCGCGGTCGTGCCGGTGGCGCGGGCGGGATCGGTGGCGTGCCCGACCTTGAGGCCGGGAATGTCGGAGAGGGTGTTGGATGCCATGCTCATCACGGCGGATCACGCCTGTGCGATTGGTCCATGTCAACGCTTTCGCTCGTCCCCTCCGACATATAGACAAACCCGAATGGCTCGCCGCAGGCCGGCAGCCGCGCGCATGGCGGAACGTGAATGCCCGACGTCACCCTCACCGCGGCCCTGATCGCGGGCCTCGTGAGTTTCCTGTCGCCCTGCGTCCTGCCGCTGGTGCCGCCCTATCTCGTCTATCTGACGGGCGCGACGCTCGACGATCTCGCGGATACCGAGGCGAACCCGGCCCTGGTCCGGCGGGCTGTCCTGCTGGCGCTGGTCTTCGTCGCCGGGTTCACGACCGTGTTCGTGGCCATGGGCGCCTCCGCATCGCTCATCGGCGCCTATGTGCGCATGTACTCGGCGACGCTGTCGATGCTGGCGGGCGTCGTCATCATCGTCATGGGCCTGCATTTCCTCGGGCTGTTCCGCATCCCGTTGCTGTACCGGCAGGCCAAGGTCCACATGGCGCCGCCCAGGGCCGGCCCGGTCGGCGCCTATCTCATGGGGCTTGCCTTCGCCTTCGGCTGGACGCCCTGCATCGGTCCCGTGCTGGCGGCGATCCTGGCGGTGGCCGCTTCGGAACTGACCATCCACAAGGGCGCGGGACTGCTGGCGGTCTATTCGCTCGGTCTCGGCATTCCCTTCGTGCTGGCGGCCTTCGCCATCAAGCCCTTCCTGCGGTTCGCCGCCGCCATCCGCCATCGTCTGCGCGTCATGGAGATGGTGATGGGCGGCCTGCTCGTGCTGACGGGCTTCGCCTTCCTCACCGGCCAGATGTCAACGATGGCCTTCTGGCTGCTGGAGACCTTCCCGGCGCTCGGGGCGATCGGCTAAGCGGCGCCTCGGCGCCGGCCGGCCCTTTCTGCACCTTGTACGGGCTCTGTGGCGTGCTCGTCCCCGCCTTCGGGGCGACGTTCTATGGAAAAACCCGCCCGGATCGCTCCGGGCGGGTCTTGCGTTGGTCGATCGGGTCGTCAGAACGGCATCAGTTCTCGAAGTAGGAGACCTTGCCGTCCGGGCCGGCGCGCCAGGAGTACATCACGTAGTCGGCGCGGGTGATGTCGCCCTTCTTGTCGTAGGAGATGTCGCCGATCACCGTCTTGAAGACGTGGCCGGTCCGCATGAACTCGGCGATCTTCTTCGGGTCGAGCGAGTTGGTAGCGACCGCTGCCTGCTGGAAGATCTGCACGGCGGCATAGCTGTAGAGCGTGTAGGCCTGAGGCTCGAAGCGACGGGCGGTGCGGAACTTCTCCACGATGGTGCGCGCCTCGGGACGATTGCGCGGGTCCGGCGGGAAGGTCATGAGCGTGCCGGTGGCGCCGGGGCCGGCGATGGCGGCGAACTCGTTGTCGGCGATGCCGTCACCCGACATCATCGGGGCGTTGAGGCCCTGGTCGCGCATCTGGCGGACGATCAGGCCACCCTCGGTGTGCAGGCCGCCCCAGTAGACGACGTCGACATTGGCCGCCTTGAGCTTGGAGATCAGCGCCGAGAAGTCCTTCTCGCCGGTGTTGACTGCTTCGTAGATGACCTCCTTGAGGCCGGCGGCGTTCATCGCCTTCTGCGTCTCGTCGGCGAGGCCTTTGCCGTAGGTCGTCTTGTCGTGGACGATTGCGACGCGCTTGCCGGCGAACTGGCGGGCGAGATAGGCGCCGGCCACCGCGCCCTGCTGGTCGTCGCGACCGCAGGTGCGGAAGACGTTCCACAGGCCGCGCTCGGTCAGGCGCGGGTTGGTCGAGGCCGGCGAGATCGCCAGCACGCCGTTCTCGGCATAGACTTCCGAGGCCGGAAGGCTGACGCCGGAGTTGAAGTGGCCGACGACCCATTTGACGCCGTCGCCGACGAACTTGTTGGCGACACTGACGCCCTGGCGGGGATCGGACACGTCATCGCCGACCGACAGGACCAGTCGCTGGCCGAGGATGCCACCGGCCGCGTTGATGTCTTCGACGGCCTGCTCGACACCGTGGCGCAACTGGGCGCCGAACGATGCGTTCGGACCCGTGATCGGGCCGGCGACACCGAGACGGATCTGCGCCTGGGCGGGAACCGCCAGGGCGAGACCCAGACCGAGCGTCAGCCCGGCGAGGAGTTTGGTCTTCATCTCTCATCCTTCCCAAGAGGGGTCACGTGGTGGCCGAGGCCGCCGCGGAGAACGGCGCAAGCCGTCCTTAGCGAGGATCGAACACCCTTTTCAGGGACTTGTCAGCCCATCCGAAGACATCTGATGTCGCATCAGGTGTTGTCCGGAGGGGAGGACAGCGGGGCCGGCCGTTCCACCCAGGTGAGGGGGCCGGTGCGTTCGTAGAGCCACCAGTACTGGTGCGCCATCTGGCCGGCGCGCGTCATGCGCCAGGCCAGGAGCCCGATCGCCGTCACGACGATCGTGTCCACCACGTAGTAGCGAAGCGAGAGGAGCGTGCCCTCGAACAGGGCGAAATGGGCGAAGCGCACCGCCAGCCCGACGATCAGGAGATAGACGATCGTCTGCGGCACGTCGCGCCAGGTCTCGGCGCAGGCCTTGCCGGTCATGAAGGCGAGCCCGCCGCCAAGAATGAGCGTGACCAGCAGGAACAGCCAGATCGAGGGTTCCTCGTAGAGAATGCCCTGCATCAGTGCCGCCCTCCTTCGAGATAGGCGGCGCGCACCTCCTCGCGGGCGAGAAGCTCCTTGCCGGTGCCGGACATGGTCACGGTGCCGTTGACCAGGACATAGCCGCGGTGGGCGAGCTTCAGCGCGTGATAGGCGTTCTGCTCCACGAGGAAGACGGTGAGGCCCTCCTGCCGGTTGAGTTCGCGGATCGCGTTGAAGATGCCGGAGACGATGAGCGGGGCGAGGCCGAGGGACGGCTCGTCGAGCAGCAGCAGCTTCGGCCGGCTCATCAGGGCGCGGGCGATGGCCAGCATCTGCTGCTCGCC
>CAZEZD010000089.1:0-9531 GCA_964516115.1 uncultured Hyphomicrobiales bacterium | reverse complement strand
TGTCCTCGCCGAGCTTCTTGAACATGTCGATGATCGACTGGGGCGTCTGGGTCATGGCACTACTCCGCTTCGCATCAAGACGTGGGCTTGTCGCAGGAAGGCGTGGGCTCGCGCCTGCCTCCACCGCAAGGCCGACGACGGGCCTCCGCCGTCCCGACGGTAGGCCCGACAGGTGACCGGATCAAGAATTGCGGATCAGAACCTCGATCGTATGGAGCACCAGCCCGGCGAGGCCGCCGATCAGCGTTCCGTTCAGCCGGATATATTGCAGGTCGCGGCCGATGTTCAGCTCCATCAGCCGGATCAGCTGCTGCATGTTCCAGGCCTTGACCTGCTCGGCGATGAAGCGGGACGCGCCGCTCTTCTGCTGCTCGACGAGGGTCGAGAGGGTCACGACGAAGCCCTCGTTGATCTCCGCCTTCATGCGCGTGTCATTGGCAAGCTTGGCTCCGATCTCGGTGAGGACGAGCGTCATCTGCGCTTCGATCTTCGACTGGGGCGACGCGACGTCGCGCTCGACATAGGTCGTGATGCCGCGCCACAGCGTCAGGGCGATGTCGCGCAGTTCCTGCCGGCCGAGCAGGTCCTGCTTCAGCTTCTCGGCGCGTGCGGCATAGTCCGGGCTGTCGCGCAGGCTGACGATGAAGCCCTCGACGAAGCGGTCGAATTCCAGCCGGAGCGCGTGGTTGGGATCCTGCCGCACCTCGTCGAGGAAGGTGTTGGTGGATTTCAGGATGCGGTTCAGCAGGTAGGCGTCGGCCTTGAACAGATTGAACAGGGTCGGCAGTTCGTTGCGGATCTTGTCGCGAATGCCGTCGACGGTGGCCTGGTTGCCGAGGATCTTCTCGACGGAGTCGATGAGTTCGTCCAGCAACCGCTGGTGCCGTCGATCCTCGGTGATGGCTCCGAGAAGCTGCGCGGCGAGGGGGCCGAGCTTCACGGCGCCGACCTGATCGGCCAGCCGCTCGGCGAGAAACTCCTTGATCCGCGACTGGTCCATGCCGGCCAGCGCGCCGGGCAGGAGGTTGACGGCAAATCGGGCGGCAGCGCCGCTCCGTGACGCATCCGCCAGCCAGCCCGCGATGTGCGAGGCGAAATCCACATCCCGCAGTTTCGCGCCGACCGGTCCCGGCGCCAGGAAGTTCGTCTCGACGAACTTTCCGAGGCTGTCGGCGATCCGCTCCTGGTTCTTCTGGATGATCGCCGTGTGGGGGATCGGCAGGCCCATCGGGTGCTTGAACAGGGCGACGACGGCATACCAGTCGGCGAGGCCGCCGATAGTCGCCGCCTCGGCGAAGGCGGCGACGAAGCCGAAGGCCGGGTGGCGATGCTCCATCAGCTTCGCGGCGATCATCAGGGTGACGCTGAAGGCGAGCAGCGAGGTTGCAACGACCTTGGCCCGGCGCAGGGCCGCCTGCTTCTCCGCGTCGCGGACCGACAGGTCGCTGCCGCCCTCGTGCGGACGGGCCGGGTCAGCCGGCGGGGGCAGGGCCATGGGGAAACGTCTCCGGCGGAATGGTTCCTTGAGATAAGGGGAACGCGCCGCTGGAGGAAGGGTTCTGCGGCTCGTCATCGGGCATCCATAAATTGTGCAATGCACAATTTATGTTGCAATGCACAATAGCTGGCTCTATATTCACGCTACCCGCCGGGCCTCGACAGGACGGCGGACCATGGCTCGAACGAGAATGGAGACACCAATGTTCGATCAGACGATGAAGACCGCTGCCGAAGCCTATTTCGGCCAGGTGAAGCAGGCTTTCGAGGGCTTCTCGGCAAAGCCGGGCAAGCTGGAAGTTGCTCCTGCCATCCGTGAATTCGCCACCCGCCAGACCGAGACCGCCAAGGCGCGCCTTGCCGCCGCGCAGAAGGCGTCGCTTGATGCGGCCGCCGGTCTCGAGACCGCATCCGTCGCCGCTGCCGGCTTCGGAGCCAGTCTGGTTCGCGCCGCCGTCGAGGGCGCGGTCGCCAACACGACCATGGCCATCGACGCCGCCCGGGACATCGCCGCCACGGCCAACCCGCAGGATGCGATGCGTCGCTACGGCGATTTCGTGAAGGCCTTTGGCGAGGCCAATTTCACCCGCGCCAGGGATGGCTTCGCGCAGATGCGCGATGGGGCGACCGAAGGCGCCAAGGTGCTCCAGGCCGAGGCTTCGAAGCTCGCGTCTGTCGCTGCCAAGGCCGCCTGAACGGGCGTCCCCGCTTCCTGATCCGTTCCCCCCATGTGGAAGGGCCCGCCGGTTTGACCGGCGGGCCCTTTCGCGTTGTGCCGCAGGGATGGGCGCCTCAGACCAGCGCCGCTTCAACCTCGCGGAGGACCTGATTGCGGCGCGGGGCAATGCCGTCGGCGTCCGTCACCGCGAGAAATCCGGTGACCTCGCCGCCCTCGAAGGTGAAATGCGCGCCGAACTTGCGGGCCAGCGCCCGCATCGCGCGGTTGGCGGCAGTCGAGGTGATGCGCAGCATCGGGTAACGGGAATAGCGCGCCGCGGCCATCACGGCCTCGAACAGGCGCGTACCGATGCCCATCTGCCGAAACTGCGGTTCGACGGAGAAGGCGATGTCGGCCGGATCGTCGGGCGTCGGTGGGTGCAGCTCAGCCGCGCCGCGCACGTGACCCTCGCGGTCGAGCAGCGCGAAGATGCGCGTGCGCCCGGCAAAGCAGCGCTGCGAATAGCGATGGATGAATCTGTCGTCGGCGACGCCGTTGAACCGCTCGCGACGCCCGGCCGCATCCAGCCTCAGGAGGTGGTCGCGATGGAGGTCGGAATCAGTCCCGGTGAGTTCGCGAAGCGTGCCGAGCTCGTGAAGGGCTCGTGCCATGGTGATCTCCTCGTGCTTGTCGTCCCGAGGCGTTCACATCCCTAGAAGCCGCATATTGTGCAGTGCAGCATGAATGTCAATGCACTGGCTGCATATCTCCCTGCCGCCGCGGCGCGGCGGCTCAAGTTCCCCCTGTTCGTCAGCGCGTCGACTGGGCGCGGCGCGGGGCCGGTCGGGCGGGCTGCGCGGCCGGGACTGAGGGCGGGTCGGCCCATTCGGCCTGGGCGGCAACCTTCACGGCGGCATCGGGTTCCGTTCTGGCAGCGAAGGTCTGCACCGCGAGGCGGGCCGCCACCAGGGTCTGCGGGTCGAGGCGGGCTGCCACCTCGTCACGCTTCTTGCCGGCGTCCTGATCGCCGCCGGCAGACGCGAGGGCAAACCACTTGTAGCTTTCGGCGAGGCTCTGGTCGACGCCGAGGCCGCGGGCATAGAGGATACCCAGATTGTACTGGCTGTCGGCCACGCCATGCTCGGCGGCGCGGCGGAACCACTGGGCTGCGGTCTTGTAGTCCGGCCGGGGCGTTGCCTGGCCCTGGGCATACATGACGGCGAGATTGTGCATGGCCTTGGCGTTGCCCGCTTCGCCGGCGCGCTCGTAGAGGCGGCGGGCGCGCTCGTAGTCACGCAGGACGCCGGTGCCCTTCTCGTAGAGGCTGCCGAGGCGGTACTGGGCGGGCGCGATGCCGGCGTCGGCGGCGCGCTGGTACCATTTCGCCGCCTCGGCGGCGCTGACGGCTACGCCGCGTCCCTCAAGATAGCGGGTGGCCATCTCGTAGGCAGCCAGCGGATCGCCCGCATCGGCGGAGGCCTTGAGGGCCGCCGGAACCGTCACGGCGCGGCCGGTGCGGGTATCGACGGGCTGCCAGCCGGTCGGCGACACGGTGGTTCCCGACGGACGCGGGGTGCGCGCGGCCGTGACCGAGCCGGTCGTCTCGGGGACGGCCGCATCCTGTTCCGAGGCCGGTCCCGGAGCCGGCGACGGCGTCTGCGGCGCAGCGCCGGCCGGCGGCGGGGTCAGGATGGTGTCTGTCGTCGGGGGGACGAGGTCGACGGGCGCGGATGTCGCGGAGGCCGGAGCGAAAGCGGGGGCAGTCGCGGGCGCTGCGGTGGATGCCGGTTGAACCGGCGCCATCGGAACGGTGGCCTGCTGGCCGCCAGTGGCGCTGATCAGGCTGCGGATCTTCGGCATGGTCGCGATGCCGGCCGCCAGAACCAGCAGCGCGGCCGCGATCCCCATCAGGATCGTCTTGCGGTTGACCGAGATGACGGGCCTTGCCGAGGCATCCGCGGCGACATCCATGTCGGGGACGAGCGTGACCGGCTCGACCATGGTCGGCGTGGGAGCGACGGCTGGTGCCGCCCCGGAGACGTCAGGCTGCTTGCGCCAGCGCGGGGCCTTCACCTCGGAGGCCGCCGGCCGGATCTCAAGCTCCGGCTTCGAAGCACCGCGGAACCGCGCGAAGAAGCCCGCCTTGGCAGGAGCGTCTGCATCGTCCCGATGAGCCGGTTCGGCCGCGGCTGCCTTGGCGGCACGACGGGCGGCGGCGATGAAATCGGTCTTTGCACCGGCGGCAGGCGCTGCCCCGGGTGCGGGGGGGCGCACACGCGGCGCGCCGGAACCCGGTTCGAGCGGAAGATCGCTGCTGACCGACGGACGCGCCGGGGCGGCCTGACGGGCGGCCGATGGGGCGGCGCGTTCGGCAGCGGCGGGCGTCGCCGGAGGCATCCTGACCTTGTCGACGGCCGGCTCCGCGGCCGAGGGTGCGGTGGCGGGGCCAGCGGCGGGTTCGATCTCGGCGATGCGGCGTGCGACGCGTTCGAAGGTCTGCTGGACGGCGTCGACGGTGCCGGTTCCCTTCTGGTCCAGCGCCTCGCGGGCGAGGCGCATTTCGGCGATCTCGCGGCGCAGCGCTTCCACCTCGGCGTCGCCGGCCGGGGAGGGGATTGCCGTCACGGCATTGCGGGCTGCGCGCTCGGCGGCGTCGATGGAACTCGCCCGGATATCCTCCATCTGGGCGAAGAGGTCGGACAGGCCGCGCTCGATGGTGCCGAGCTGGGCGAAACGGCAGTCGGCCGCATCGATCTTGGCGGCGAGCGACAGGATGTGCCGCTCGATGTCGGCCAGCGCGCCGGGGTCGTCCGGGCGGGCGTGGCTGTCCTCAAGCTTGTCGGCGAGGCGGCGCAGGGCTTCCTCGAGCTGGGGGTTGGAAGCAGCTGGAACGGCCTGGCGCGGGGCCGCCGCGAGCCTGTCGGCGATCTCGCCGATTCGCGTTTCGATCGCCGAGGTGATGGCCTCGATGTCGCTGCCGCCCTGGCGCGGCACGACCATGTCGTCGATCCGGCGACCCAGCGCCGCGATCTGCGCGGCGAGATCCTCGATGGCATCCCGCGAGACCGTATCGGCCAGCATGGCGCGGATCGCCGTCGTCTCGTCGGCGAGCTTTTCCATGAGGCCGCCGGTGATGCCGCGGGTGGCCAGCGTGTCGATGCGGAAGGAGATCGCCTTCAGTTCGTCGGCGATGCCCTCGGCCGGCATCATCCGTGCGAGCGTCCGCTCGAACTCGCGCACGAGGGCCTGCAGCGGCTCGGCCGCCAGCCCCTGTGCGCTCGCCTGTTCGAGCCGGTCGGCGAGGGCGTGGACCTCGGATTCGAGCGATTCGACCGCCTTGCGGGGAGCAAGGTCGGTCAGTTGTTCGGCCATCGCGGCGATGTCGGCCCGCAGTTCGGCGACCGCATGGTCCTGCTGGCCGGTCTCGCGCTCGGCGATTTCCCGGCGCATCTGCTCGATGCGGCCGGACAGGCCCTTGATCTCGCGCTCCAGGCCGTCGCCCGGCGGGGCCCCCAGGGCATCGATGCGCTGCGACAGGCGGCCGATCTCGCCGGCAAGAGCCGAGGGCTCGCCGTTGCGGGGGGCTGCCGGCCGGGCCTGGGCGAGGACCGCGTCAATCTGGCGGGACAGGGCATCGAGCTTCTCGGCAATCGGCGCCATGTCGGGGGTGGAAAGCGGAGGAGCTGCGACGAGGGCCGCAGCAGCCTGCGGCAAGAGTTCGGCGCGGCCGCCGGCGAGGGCCTTCTGGCGGGCGGCAATCTCCGCCACGGTCTGGTCGATGTCCTGTCGCATCGCCCGTCGCGCGGCCGCCGCGGGCGCTTCTCTGGCCATGTGCGGTGCAGTGTGCGGCGAGGCTGCCATGTCGAGTTCGCGGATCGTCCGGGCGATGGCGTCGAGCTGGGCGGTATGATCGGACCGCCCCGACGCGGAGGCCGAGGTGACGGCCGGCAGCGCAGCCTGCGGGAGGACGGCAGCGGTAGCGCGCGGCGCGCCGATCCGCTCGACCGCCTCGATGGCCGCTGCCGAGCGTCGCTCCGAGATTTCCGCGAGGCGGGCGACGGCATCGAGGGCGCGCACGATATCGCCGTGATCGCTGCGGCCGAGGGACATATGGGGAATTGCGGTCCCCGATTCGCGGCGGGTGACCGCGTCCAGCCGCTTGGAGATCGAGTCCAGCCGGCGCGTGACGGTTGCAAGGCCCGTGTCCGGCTCGGGCGGAGCCGTGTCGGCGGCCTGGTCGCTGATGACGGTATTGAGCCACTCCCCGAGGGACATGCCCGCGCGGCGGGCCGCCTCCTTGGCGGCCTCCCTGGCGTCGTGATCGACGCCCTTCACGCTCCAGGGCACGGTGTGTCGCATACCGGGTCCACACACTTGGCGGTTGGACGCACCGCAACCGTCCGTCTCTGGACGACCGATTGCGATCGGGGCATTCTCAAGCGCGAATCCATGATGCGCCTTGCGAACACTCCCGCCCTGCAATCTTGGCGCTCATGGTAAATGGAGGGTTAACGCCGCGTTTTTTTGTTCAAACCGCAGCGGCGGGCTTAACCGTTAAACCGCTGGTAAGTGATTGTGGGCGTTGCTGGATGGTGCGCGCTGCCCTGCCCTAACGGTAAGTAACGTATCGGAATGACCTGTTTGACTCCCCCGCGAAGGCTCTATCCGGTATGAGGGGTCCCATCCACGAATGAGGTTTCCTCGCGAGCGAGGATGGAGCAGAATATGGAACGGAAGGCATTCATGACTCGCAACAATGACGACGACGTCTTCTGGATCGAGGATGACGCCGAAGCCGCCAAGGCGGGTCCGGCCGTCTACACGATCGGAGATCTCGCGCGCGAGTTCGACGTCACCCTGCGCGCCCTGCGCTTCTATGAGGACAAGGGTCTTCTCTCGCCCCGTCGCGAGGGTCTCGCCCGCCTCTACAGCGCCGCCGACCGCGTGCGTCTGCAACTGATCCTCAAGGGCAAGCGTCTCGGCTTCACGCTCGCCGAAATTTCGGAAATGGTCGAGGCGCATGAGCGCAACGATGCCGGGCCGGACCAGCAGCTGAAGCTGTCGCGCGAAAAGTGCATCGAGCAGATCGCCCATCTCGAGCAGCAGAAGCGCGAGATCGAGGAAGCGATCGTCGAGCTCAAGCGCACCCACGACACGCTGACCCAGATGATCGACCGCAGCCGCTGAGACCCTGTCGCGGGGGTCGGTCGTCCGGCTCCCGCCTGTCTCTGGCGCGCCCAACTGCCTACGCTGACGATATCGCGACCTTCCGAAGGCGGGCTTGCCCGGTGCCGCGCTTCCTGCCATGCGGTGGCCTTTCGGCAGCCGCGCGGAACCCCTTCATGACGACCACATCCAAAGCCGCTCGCCCGGGCGCCCGCAAGGCGGCACTGTCGCTGTCGAAGGACCGCATCAGGATCCTTCTTCTCGAGGGCATTTCCGATACGGCCGTGGGCGTTCTCGAACAGGCCGGCTACACGGCCATCCAGCGTCTGCCCAAGGCGCTCGACGGGGCGGCCCTCGCCAAGGCGATCCGCGGCGTCCACCTTCTCGGCATCCGCTCGCGCACGCAGATCACTCCGGAGATTCTGGCCGCCGCCGACCGCCTGATCGCCATCGGCTGTTTCTCGGTGGGCACGAACCAGGTTGATCTGGTCGCCGCCAACCGGGCCGGCGTCCCGGTGTTCAACGCGCCGTTCTCCAACACCCGCAGCGTCGCCGAACTCACGATCGCCGAGATCGTCATGCTGTTCCGCCGCATATTCCCGAAATCGGTGAAGGCGCACGAGGGCGGCTGGGACAAGTCCGCGGTCGACAGCACCGAGGCGCGCGGCAAGGTCCTCGGCATCGTCGGCTACGGCAATATCGGCTCGCAACTGGCGGTTCTCGCCGAGGCCATGGGCATGCGGGTGATCTATTTCGACCACACCGACAAGCTCAGGCACGGCAATGTCGAGCCGGCCGACAGCCTCCACGACCTGCTTGGCCGCTCTGATGTGGTGTCGCTGCACCTGCCCGAAACGCCCGCCACGCAGGGCATGATCGGCGCGCGCGAAATCGCCGCGATGAAGAGGGGCGCCTATCTCATCAACAATGCCCGCGGCACCATCCTCGACCTTGAGGCGCTGGCTGAGGCGCTGAAATCGGACCACCTGAGGGGCGCGGCGGTGGACGTGTTTCCGGTCGAACCGTCCTCCAACGCGGATGCCTTCGTCAGCCCCCTTCAGGGTCTCGACAACGTCATTCTCACGCCGCATGTCGGCGGCTCGACCGAGGAGGCGCAGGAACGCATCGGCGCCGAGGTGGCGCGCAAGTTCATCGACTATTCCGACATCGGCTCGACCTGGGGTGCAGTGAATTTCCCGCAGGTGCAGTTGCCGGTCCGCCCGGCGGGCACCCGCTTCATCCAGGTGCAGCGCAATCTGCCTGGCGAACTCCGGCGTCTCAACGACGTCTTCGCCGACAGGGGCATCAACATCGCCGCGCAGTACTACCAGACAGATGGCGAGATCGGCTACGTGGTGCTCGACGCCGACGGCTCGGTGGCCGATGCCGAGGCGGTGCTTGACCAGATCCGCGACCTGCCCGGCACGATCCGTGCGCGCCTGCTCTACCGCGGCGGCTGACCGTCCCAGCGGCACGGTAAGGAATCGTTCACCACGATCAGGACGATTGTCTGAAAATGCGATGCAGTCCGGGTACCCGGGCGGTTCCCGCGCGTTGACCCCTCAACACGAGGAGCGTCCCATGCCGCGTATTCTGCTCATCGTTACCCTGTTGGTTACCCTTTGCGCGGTCGCCGCGATCCTGGCGACGGCCGGACCGGCGCCCCAATTTGCCCTCCAGACAGGTTGAGGCGCGCAGTCCTTCGCCGGACATGCCGCCCGGACTGCAGCGTCTCGGCCCTTCGGCACATTTACAGTCCGTCTCCTCGTGCTAGCGTTCTCGCCATCCGATCGCGGCATCCCGAACCAACGGGCGCCGAGCCAGCATTCGAGGATACGCCATGGACACCTTCTCACCGGCCCGCACCACCCATTCCTGGCGCCTCAACGTCTCCTGCGATCCGCTGGTGCTGACGGAGGAGCCGCGCCCCGAACCGAAGGGCCGCGAGGTGCTGATGAAGGTCAGCCATTGCGGCGTGTGCCATTCCGACCTCCATATCCGGGAAGGCAAGTACAACATCGGTGGCGGCAGGTCGCTCAACCTGTCTGACCGCGGCCTGAAGCTGCCGCTGACCCTCGGCCACGAGATCCTCGGCACGGTCGAGGCCGTCGGACCGGACGTGACCACCGTGAAGCCGGGCGACCGGCGCCTGCTGCACACCTGGATCGGCTGCGGCGAGTGCCCGCTGTGCAAGTCGGGCGACGAGAACC
>CAZEZD010000088.1:0-9535 GCA_964516115.1 uncultured Hyphomicrobiales bacterium | reverse complement strand
GCTGTCGCCGAGATGATGCGCACGTCCACCTGCACCTTGGCGGCGCCGCCCATGCGCTGGAAACTCTGCTCGACCAGGACCCTCAGGATGCGGTTCTGCGTCTCCCGCGGCATCTCCGCCACTTCCTCGATGAAGAGCGTGCCGCCGTGGGCTTCCTCCAGCGCGCCGACCTTGCGGCCCTGGGCGCCGTCCGCCTCGGAGCCGAAGAGTTCGATCTCCATCCGGTCCGGGGTGATGGCGGCGGCGTTGATCACCACGAAGGGACCGCTGGCCCGCGCGGAGGCGCCATGGATCGTGCGCGCCGTCAGCTCCTTGCCCGAACCGGAGGCGCCGAAGATCATGATCCGGCTGTTGGTCGGCGCCACGCGCTCGATCGTCTGGCGGAGCTGGTTCATGGCGGACGACCGCCCGACGAGGCTCGCGGCCTGCCCGGACATCTGCCGCAGTTCCTTCACCTCGCGCCGCAGCCGCGATGTCTCGATCGCCCGTTCGGCGACCAGCACCAGGCGATCAGCCTTGAACGGCTTCTCGATGTAGTCGTAGGCGCCGCGCTTGATGGCGGAGACGGCCGTCTCGATATTGCCGTGGCCGGAGATCATCACCACCGGCACGTCGGGGTGGCGATCCTTCATGACGTCGAGGAGTTGCAGGCCGTCGAGCCGGCTCCCCTGCATCCAGATGTCGAGGAAGACGAGGTTGGGGCGGCGCGCCTCGATGGCGGTCAGCGCCTCGTCGGCGTTGCGGGCGGTGCGCGTGCGATAGCCCTCGTCGTCGAGAATGCCGGCGACGATCTCCCGGATATCCGCCTCGTCGTCGACAACGAGAATGTCACCAGCCATGCGAGGTCATCCGTTCTTGCTCATTCGGCCGCGGCGGTGGTCGCCGCAAGCTGCTGATCCTTGAAACTCAATCGGAAATGCGCCCCGCGCTGGTGCCCCTCGGCATCCGCCGGAGCATCATAGAGGCCGAGGCCTCCGCCGTGCTCCTCGAGGATCTTGCCGACGATCGCCAAACCCAACCCGGTGCCCTTTTCGCGTGTCGTTACGTAAGGCTCAAGCAGGCGATGACGGTTTTCTTTGGGCAGGCCGATGCCGTTGTCGATGACATCCACCGAATAGAACGGCGCCGAGGCCGTCAGGCGCACGAGGATGCGGCCCTTGCCGCGCTCGGCCTCAGGCACGGCCGCGATGGCCTCCGTCGCATTCTTGATGATGTTGGTCAGAGCCTGGCTGAGGAGGCGGCGGTCGAAGGACGCTTCGTGCCGGCCTTCGGGAATATCGTCGACGATGTCGATCTCGGGATAGCCGATGCGCATCATGAAGACCGCCTGACGCACCGTGTCGGCGACGTCCTCCGTCTCGAACACCGGCTTCGGCATGCGCGCGAAGGAAGAGAATTCATCGACCATCCGGCCGATGTCGCCGACCTGGCGGATGATGGTGTCGGTGCACTGGTCGAACACCTCGCGGTCTTCGGTGATCACCCGGCCATAGCGGCGCTTGAGCCGCTCCGCCGAGAGCTGGATCGGTGTGAGCGGGTTCTTGATCTCGTGGGCAATTCGCCGCGCGATGTCGGCCCAGGCCGAGGTGCGCTGCGCCACGACGAGGTCGGTGACGTCGTCGAGCGTCACCACCGCGCCATGAGCGCCGTCCTCGTCGGCCTCCAGCGCGACCCGCACCACGAGGGTCCGCTCCCGCCCGCCGCGCACCAGCATGACCTGCCCCTGGACGATCGGCGCGCCGCGCGACGAGCCGGAGACAAGGTCGGAAAACTCGGGAATTGCCTCTACCAGGACGGCGCCGAGCAGGTCGGCTTCGGCCATGCCGAGGGTTTCGACGGCGAAGCGGTTGAGCAGCGTCACCCGACCCGCCTCGTCGAGGCCGATGACGCCTGCCGTCACGCCGGCGAGCACCGCCTCGGTGAACCGCCGGCGGCTGTCGATCTGGTCGCGGGCGTTGATGAGGTCCTCGCGCTGCTGGCGCAGTTCCGCGGTCATCTTGTTGAAGGTGTCGCCGAGATTCGCGAGGTCGCCCTCCGACTTGCGGATATGCACCTCGACCGCCAGATCGCCCGCCGCGACCTGGTCCGCCGCTCCGATGAGGCGGCGGATCGGCTGGACGAGCCGGTTCGCGAAGCTGAGGCCGAGATAGACGGCGGAGAGGGTCACGAGGAAGGCGATCAACGCGAACATCAGCGCGAAGGCGATCTGCAGGCCCAGCCGTCGCGATTGCAGTTCCTGGTATTCGAACAATCCGATTTGGGTCGCGCGCAGGTGCTGCGCGATCTGCGGGCTGATCTGCCGGACGACGTAGAGAATCTCGTCGCCCCCCCTCTTCAGCTTGAGGATCGCCTCGATGAAGTCGCGGTCGTCCCGCGACGTCACGTTGGCGATAATGTCGTCGGTCTTGGCGACCTCCTCCAGGATCGCCGCGGGAACACTGAAGTCGGCCTGCATCGGCAGGTCAGCGCGGTCGATGATGGTGCCGTCCAGTCTCAGCAGGCGCACCACGGTCAGCCCGCGTACCATGGCCTGGGCCGACAGGAAGCGGCTGAAGTTGACCTCCGACTGGTCGAGCGCCCGGACGCGCTCGATGTCCCGCACCAGCGCGGCCGCCTCCGCCCGCACCACGGTGACCTGTTCGTTAAGATAGGAATTGGCCAGATTGGCCGAGGCTTCGATCGAGCGGCGCACTGTTCCGGAAAAGATGCTCTCGAGGCCGCGGTCCAGCGTGACGGAGGCCGCGATCGCAATCACCGCCACGGGAACCGAGGCGACGATGGCGAACAGCCGCACGACGCGCTCGTGCAGGCGCGAGGCCGCCTGCCCTGCCCGCCTCGCCCGCCGCAGCACCATGATCTCGCGGACGATGAGGACAATGAGGGCGATGACCAGGACGGCGTCGATCACCAGGACGGTGAGCACGACCTCGTGGGTCGCCGCGATGGGCAGGAGACCGGTGACGAGCAGGAAGGTGATGAGGCCGAAGAACAGCGCGATGCCGACCATGATCGGTCCGGCACGCCGTGCCCGGAGGCGCGGCATGAAGGCCGAACCGTCGGTGGCGGGCAGTATCGTGGCGACAGGCGTCGTTGCAGTCATCCGATGAGTGTCTCCGGACAGTTCGGCGGAAAGCCGGCAGAACCGGCACCGCACGGACGTCATCGGGAATCAGGTGACGTGAATACAACAACTGTGACAGAAAAGTCACGTTCGATGAAGGCGGGGCCCGAAGCCGTCCCGGATGGCGAGGGTGCGAGGCTTTGCCCCGCCCGCTCCGCATCAACGCGACGTGCGGATGACCTGGATGTCGAGATCACGGACCTTCTTGCGAAGAGTGTTGCGGTTGACGCCGAGGAGGTCGGCCGCCTTGATCTGGTTGCCGCGGGTCGCGGCCAGGGCGGCCGAGATCAGCGGAATCTCCACTTCCTTCAGGACGCGGTGATAGAGGCCCGGCGGGGGAAGATCGTCGCCATAGCCCTTGAAATAGGTGCCCATGTGGCGCTCCACGGAGGCCATCAGGGTATCGTCCTCGCGCGGCTCGTCGCGCGACAGCGTCGGCTCGGGGGTCGACAGTTCGTTATCGATGATCGGCGCGGTGATGATCTCCTGCGGGTAGAGCGCCGCCAGTCGCCGGATCAGATTCTCCAGTTCGCGGATGTTGCCCGGCCAGCGATATCGCTTGAGCTTTTCCATGGCGGCCGCGTCGATCTGCTTGGCCGGCAGCCCCTCCCGCTCCGCGAGAGCGAAGAAATGGCGCACCAGGTCGGGCACGTCGTCGCTGCGCTCACGCAGCGGCGGCAGGCGCAGTGGCACCACGTTGAGGCGGAAGAACAGGTCCTCGCGGAACAGGCCCTGCTGGATCTGCTGGCGCAGGTCCTTGTTGGTGGCCGCCACGATGCGGACATCCGCCTTGATCGGCGTGCGGCCGCCGACGGTGGTGTATTCCCCCTGCTGGAGCACGCGCAGCAGGCGCGTCTGCGCCTCCATCGGCATGTCGCCGATCTCGTCGAGGAACAGCGTCCCGCCCTCGGCCTGCTCGAAGCGGCCCGGATTGCGGGACTGGGCTCCCGTGAAGGCCCCCTTCTCGTGGCCGAACAGCTCGCTCTCGATCAGGTCGCGCGGGATCGCGGCCATGTTGATGGCGACGAAGGGCCCGTTGCGGCGCTTGCCGTAGTCGTGCAGGGCGCGGGCGACCAGTTCCTTGCCGGTGCCGCTCTCGCCGACGATCATGACGGTGAGATCGGTCTGCATCAGGCGCGCCAGTACCCGGTAGATGTCCTGCATGGCCGGCGAGCGGCCGACCAGCGGCATGGTGTCGGTGTCGATCGGCGAGGACTTGCCGAGCTTGCCCTTGGGCTCTGCCAGCGCGCGGCCGACGATGGCGACCAGTTCCTTCAGGTCGAAGGGCTTGGGCAGGTAGTCGTAGGCGCCGCGCTCCGAGGCCTTGATCGCCGTCATGAACGTGTTCTGCGCGCTCATCACCACCACCGGCAGGTCGGGCCTCAGCTTCTTCATGCGCGGAAGCAGGTCGAAGGCATTCTCGTCCGGCATGACGACGTCGGTGATGACGAGGTCGCCGTCGCCCTGCGACACCCAGCGCCAGAGCGTGGTGGCGTTGCCGGTCAGCCTGACGTCGTAGCCGGCGCGCGACAGGGCCTGGTTCAGCACCGTGCGGATGGCGGCATCGTCGTCGGCGACAAGGATGGTTCCTGTCGGCATCAGTGACCTCGTCAGAGTGGTTTGCGGCTGTTGGCGTCGGTCTGCGACACGCGGGCCATGGGCAGGAGGATGCGGAATACGGTCTTGCGGGGCTGGCTGTCGCATTCGACGATGCCGCCATGATCCCCGACGATCTTGGCGACCAGCGCCAGCCCGAGACCGGTCCCGGAGCTCTTGGTCGTCACGAAGGGATCGAACAGGTGGGGAATGAGATCGTCGGGCACGCCGGGACCGTTATCGCGAACGCAGACCTCAAGCGGCAGCCCGACCCGGCTCGACGTGCCCGGCATGGTCAGCCTGACGCCGGGCCGGAAGGCGGTGCTCAGAAGGATCTCGCCGTCGGAGGCCTGCTCGCCGATCGCCTCGGCGGCGTTCTTCACGAGGTTGAGGAAGACCTGGATCAGCTGGTCGCGATTGCCGAAGACCGGCGGCAGCGAGGGGTCGTATTCCTCGACGAAGCGGATATGCCGGCCGAATCCGGACTGCGAGAGCTTCTTCACGTGTTCGAGGACGACGTGGATGTTGACCGGCTCCCGCTCCACCGGGCGTTCGTCGGAGAACACCTCCATGCGGTCGACGAGCTTCACGATGCGGTCAGCCTCGTCGCAGATCAGCCGCGTCAGTGTCCGGTCCTGATCGTCGACGGAGGATTCCAGCAGCTGGGCGGCGCCGCGGATGCCGGAAAGCGGATTCTTGATCTCGTGAGCGAGCATGGCGGCCAGCGCGGTCACGGAGCGCGCCGCGCCGCGATGGGTCAGCTGGCGATCCATCTTGTCGGCGATCGTGCGTTCCTGGAGCATGACGACCACGTCGCCGGGACGCTCGGCGAGCGGGGCGACATAGATGTCGACGATCCGCTCGTGCCCGTTGCGAGGCGTGCCGAGGTCGACCTTGTACTCGTTGACGGGCGCCTGGCGCTCGCGGACCTGGTCGACCAGCGCCAGCAGTGGGCTGCCGAAGGGAACGAGTTCCTTGAGCGTGTGGCGGCGCAGAACCGAGATGGAGGCCTGGAAGAATCCTTCGGCCGCGGCATTCCCGTCGACGATCATGCCGTCGGCGGCAATGCTCACGACCGGATGGGGCAGCGCGTTGAGGATGGAATCGTGGCTGTCGAGACGCTGGGCTGCGGCGATCATGCGGCTGCCCTCCACTGGAACTGGTCGTAGCATTCGGTGAGAACCTCGATGACCCTGCGCGGCTCCTCCAGTGTGAGCACCCGCTGGCGCGCGGTGGCGAGGATGGCAGTATCCGCGCCGCTTTCCGCGGCAGCCGCGTCCAGGGCCCAGCCGAGATGCTTGCGGGCATGGCGCACGCCGACCGCGGCTCCGTAGTGGGCGAGCTGCTCCTCGTATAGAGCGATGGCGCAGGCCAGTTGCTGGTCGAGCGCCGGGGCCGCAGGAACGGGAAGCCCTGCGAGATGGGCGCCGATCTGCCCGGGCAGCCAGGGGCGGCCCTGCGCGCCGCGGCCGATCATCACGGCATGCGCGCCCGACAAAGCGAGGCACGCATCGGCCTCCGCGAAGGTCGCGACATCGCCGTTGACGACGACGGGGATGGAGACGGCGTCCCGCACGGTGGCCACCGCCGCCCAGTTCGCCCGGCCCTTGTAGAACTGCTGGCGGGTTCGGCCGTGGACGGTCACCAGCCGAACCCCTGCCCGCTCTGCCCGGCGCGCCAGCTCCGGCGCGTTGAGCGACGCGTCATCCCAGCCAAGCCGCATCTTGAGGGTCACCGGGACATCGACGGCGGCGATCGTCGCGTCGATCAGGCGCTCGGCGTGGTCCAGGTCGCGCATCAACGCCGAGCCGGCGTATCCCCCGGTCACGCGCTTGGCCGGGCAGCCCATGTTGATGTCGATGACGTCGGCGCCGGCGGCGGCGGCGATTCGGGCACCCTCGCCCATCCACCGGGGATCGCATCCGGCGATCTGCACGACATGGGGCGACAGCCCCTCGCCCTCGGCGCGCAGGCGCGCTTCTTCGCCACCGGCGGCCAGGTCGTCGCCCGGAACCATTTCCGACACGGTCCAGCCGACGCCGAACCGCGTCACCATGCGCCGGAACGGCGCGTCCGTGATACCGGACATGGGCGCGAGAGCGACAGGCAGGACCACGTCGAACGGCCCGATCGACTTCACACGCCCTTGCGGCGTCATGGTCGATGGGAGGATCATGCGGTTGCCTATTTCATGAGCGCGAAACGATATGCCTACACTTTAGACATCATTTGATGCGCTGCACAAGAGGCGTGCCTTGAAACAAGACAGCTCAAGGTGAACGCGATAGGAAGGGGCACCACAGGATGGAACCCCGGAATGGCATCGCAGCCGACAGTCGCAGCCCTGATCGTCGCCGCCGGTCGCGGCACCCGCGCCGGGGGCGAGGTGCCGAAACAGTATCGCATCCTCGCCGGCCGGCCGGTGATCTCCTACGGCATCGACGCCTGCCTCGCCAGCCGCCGCATCGATCATATCCTCGTGGTCATCGATCCGGCCGAGGCGGACCGTTACCGGAGCGCGGTTCCCGCCTCTTCGCGCCTGCTGGAGCCGGTCACCGGCGGGGCGACGCGTCAGGCGTCCGTCCTCGCGGGGCTTGAGGGCCTCGCGCCGCACGTGCCGGACATCGTGCTGGTTCACGACGCTGCGCGCCCGTTCCTGTCGCAACGGCTGATCGACGACGCCATCGACGCCGTCGCGGGTGGCGCAGTCGCGGCCATCCCCGGCATTGCGGTCGTCGATACGGTGAAGGTGGTCGATGCTGCCGGTCGCGTCGCCGCGACGCCGGACCGCGCCGCTCTGCGCGCCATTCAGACGCCGCAGGCCTTCGCCTATTCATCTCTGCTGGATGCCCATCGCCGCGCCGCCGCCGAGGATGCTGCGGCCATGACCGACGATGCCGCGGTGATGGAATGGGCGGGCATGCCCGTCGTCATCTTCCCCGGCGAGGCCGGCAATGTGAAACTGACTCATCCGGAGGATTTCGATGCGGCCGAACGGCGTCTGCGCGGACAGGTCGCGATGAACGATGTCAGGGTCGGCCAGGGCTATGATGTCCATGCCTTCGGCGACGGTGACCATGTCTGGCTCGGCGGCGTCAGGGTGCCGCATGACTGTGGCGTCATCGCCCATTCCGATGGCGACGTGGTGCTGCATGCCGCGACCGATGCGGTGCTCGGCGCCATCGCAGACGGCGATATCGGCACCCATTTCCCGCCGAACGACCCGCAGTGGAAGGGCGCCTCCTCGGACCGTTTCCTCGCCCATGCCGCCGCGCTCCTGGCCGCGAAAGATGGCGTCCTCTCCTGCCTTGATGTGACCGTTGTCTGCGAGGCGCCGCGCATCGGCCCGCATCGCGAGGCCATGCGGCAACGGATGGCGGCGATCCTCGGCATCGATGCCGGCCGCATCGGTATCAAGGCGACCACCAGCGAGAGGATGGGTTTCACCGGTCGCCGCGAAGGGCTCGCCGCCCTCGCCGTAGCGACCGTGCGGTTGCCGGGAGAGTGAGATGAGCAAGCCCCCCAGCGATGATGCCATCGACCGCTTGGCCACCGCTGTGCTGTCGGCTTGTCGCGCTCGTGGCCTGATGACGGTGACGGCGGAGAGCTGCACCGGCGGCCTCGTCAGCGCGGCACTGACCGCGATCGCCGGCTCATCCGATGTCGTCGACCGCGGCTACGTCACCTACACCAACGAGGCGAAGCAGGAGATGCTGGGGGTGCCGGCGGCGGTTCTGGCCGCGCATGGCGCGGTGTCGGCCGAGACGGCGCAGGCCATGGCCGAAGGCGCGCTTTCGCGATCCCGGGCGACGATCTCCGTCTCCGTCACCGGCATCGCCGGACCCGGCGGCGCCACGGGCGACAAACCGGTCGGCCTCGTCCATTTCGCCGCCAGGATGGGCGACCGACTCATCCTGCGGGAGGAACGCTTCGGCGCCATCGGCCGCGCCGAGGTCCGCCGGGAAAGCGTCGTCGTCGCGTTGCAGATGCTGCTGGCCCTCGCCGAGGACTGAGTCCTCGTCTCAGACCACGGCGATAGGCTCGCCGCTCCCGTAGATCTCGTCCGCGCGCGTCTCGAAGGCGGTGGCGAAGCGGCGGAAGGCGGCGTCGAAGATGGCCCCCATGACCAGCGCCAGGGCGCGCGAGCGGAATTCGTAGTCGATCGAGAAGGTGACGAGCGTGCCCTCCCCGGTCGCCGCGAAACGCCAGTGATTTTCCAGGCGTGAGAATGGCCCGTCGATGTATTCGGCGAGGATGTGCAGCCTCGGCCTGTCCAGCGTCACGCGGCTGGTGAACGTCTCGCGGAACATCGTGTAGGCGACCGTCATGTCGGCAACGAGGATCTCGATGCCGCCCTCCCCGGCATTGACCCGCCGGCGCACCTTGAGGCTCTCGCAGAGCGGCACGAAGAGCGGATACTTCTCGACGTCGGCGACGAGGTCGAACATCTGGTCGGGACGATGGCGCACGCGGCGCTCGGTCTTGAAGACGGGCATGAACGGCGCCTCCGCCTTCGCTCAATGCCCGAGGCGGGCGAGACGGACGGCCCGAAGCTTCGCAAAATCCTCACCCGCATGGTGCGACGAGCGCGTCAGCGGGCTGGAGGAGACCAGCAGGAATCCCTTCGCCATGGCGATCGTCTCGAAGCCCTTGAACTCGTCGGGCGTGACGAAACGCACGACTTCGTGATGCTTGCGGGTCGGCTGGAGATACTGGCCGATGGTCAGGAAATCGACCTCGGCCGATCTGAGGTCGTCCATGAGCTGCAGCACCTCGTTCCGCTCCTCGCCGAGGCCGACCATGATGCCGGACTTGGTG
>CAZEZD010000087.1:0-9577 GCA_964516115.1 uncultured Hyphomicrobiales bacterium | reverse complement strand
GTAGAGGCCGGGCGGGCGGCCGAAGGCGGTCCAGCTCGTCACCACGGCGAGTTGGCGGAAGCGGATGCGCAGTTCGCGCGCCACCACGCGCATCGGGTCGAGATTGCCGCCATGCGAGGTCAGCAGCGCGATCTTGTCGATGCCGGCGCGCTTCACGCTCTCGCCAATCTCGATCCAGCCCCGGAGGACGGTCTCCGCAGAGAGGGTCAGCGTGCCCCTGGAATGCAGATGTTCGTTCGACTTGGCGACCGCCTCGATGGGCAGGAACAGCGCCGTCACGTCCGGCCCGACGAGGGGGAAGGCCGTGTCGATCATGCCCTGCATGATGGAGGTGTCGGTGGAGACCGGCAGATGCGGGCCGTGCTGCTCGATGGCCGCCAGCGGCAGGACCGCGATAGTGGTCGCCGGATCGAGCCGGTCGAAGTCGGTGGTCTTCAGGTCGCCCCAATAGCGCGCCGGCATGGGAGGTCTCCGCAAAGGTCATGTCACGGCTGTTGGCAAGCCGCCTTCCCGCGCGCAATGTGCGCGCCACACAAGGGCCGAGCAATGCACCGGTCCGGACTTTCCAGCAAGCGGAGCATTCGATGACCTACGACCTGATCCTGCGCGGCGGGCGCGTGATCGACCCCTCGCAGAAGATCGACGGGGTGCGTGACGTCGCTTTCACCGGGGGCAAGGTCGCGGCCGTCGGCAAGGACCTGAAACCCGGCCCGAAGACCGAGATCCGCGACGTGTCCGGCTACATCGTCACGCCCGGGCTCATCGACCTGCACACCCACGTCTACTGGGGCGGCACCTCGCTCGGCATCGACGCCGAGGAATTCTGCCGCACCTCCGGCGTCACCACCGCCATCGACACCGGTTCGGCCGGCCCCGGCAACTGGATGGGCTTCCGCAAGCACGTCATCGAGAAGAGCCAGGTCCGCATCCTCGCCTATCTCCATGTCAGCCATGCCGGCATCTACGGCTTCGACAAGCGGGTGATGGTCGGCGAGAGCCGCGAGATCATGCATCTCAATCCGGTCGACTGCGTCAAGGTGGCGGACGAGAACCGCGACCTCATCGTCGGCATCAAGGTGCGCGTCGGCCTGCATGCCTCCGGCATGAACGGCGAGGCCGCCCTCGACATGGCCCTGCAGGTGGCGAACGAGGTCGGCATGCCGCTGATGGCCCATATCGACCATCCGCCGCCGTCCTACGAGCATGTCATCGGCCGGCTGCGCCCGGGCGACGTCCTCACCCACGCCTTCCGCCCCTTCCCCAATGCGCCGGTCACCGCCCAGGGCGCGGTGAAGCCCGAGGTCGTCGCTGCCCGCAAGAAGGGCGTCATCTTCGACATCGGCCACGGCAAGGGCTCGTTCGCGTTCAAGACGACGCGCAACATGCTGGCGAACGGCTTCGAGCCGGACGTCATCTCCTCCGACGTCCACACGCTCTGCATCGAGGGGCCGGCCTTCGACCAGGTGACCACCCTGTCGAAGTTCCTCTGCCTCGGCATGCCGCTCGACCGCGTCATCGCGGCATCGACGGTCAATGCCGCCATGGCGCTGAAGCGGCCCGAACTGGGCAGCCTGAAGCCCGGCTCGGCGGGCGATGCCACCATCCTCTCCATCAGGGAGGGCAAGTTCGACTATGTCGACGTGGTCGGCGAGCACCTGATCGGTGACAAGAAGATCGTCTCCGAGGGCACTGTCGTCGCCGGCAAATGGTGGCACCCGAAGCGCTCGAACAAGTTCCGCAAGCTCGCGGTGGCCTGACGGCCATCGACCGGATGCGAATCGAAAAGCCCGGCTGCAAGGCCGGGCTTTTCTCGTTCGGGAAGCGACCTTGCCGAAGGCGGGGTCGTCAGGCCGCGCGGATGCGGCCGAGGAAGGCGGCCACTGCTCCGTCCAGCTTCACCGATCCGTCCTGGAGTTCGCGGGCCGCCTGCGTCATGGCGGTCGCGGCCTCGTCCGTCTCGGCGGCGGCGCGGGTGACGCGGTCGATGTCGCTCTCCACCGTCCGCGTGCCCTGGGCCGCGTCCGAGACGGAGCCGGCAATGCCGTTGGTGACGGCCGACTGCTCCTCGACCGCCGCCATGATCGAGAACGACACCGAATTGATCTCGCCGATCGTCTTGTTGATCGCCTCGATCGCCGCTACCGCGTCGCCGGTGACGGACTGGACCGCGCCGATCTGGGCGGCGATCTCTTCCGTAGCCTTGGATGTCTGGGCGGCGAGGCTCTTCACCTCGGTCGCGACGACGGCAAAGCCCTTGCCCGCCTCGCCGGCGCGGGCCGCCTCGATGGTCGCGTTGAGGGCGAGGAGATTGGTCTGCGCGGCGATGGCGTTGATCAGGTTGACGACGTCGCCGATCTTCTGGGTCGAGGTGACGAGCGTGCCGACGATCTCGCCGGTGCGCGTCGCCTGATCCACCGCGGAAGCTGCGATCTGCTGGGCCTGCGCCGTCCGGCTGGAGATCTCGCCGATCGATGAGGCGAGTTCCTGCGCCGAGGTGGCGGCGCTTTCAACGCTCTGCGTCGCGCCGGCCGAGGTCGCGGCCACTGTCTGGCCGAGGTCGGTGACGTTGCGGGCGACGTCGCCGACGCGGGAGGCATTGCCGACGATGGCGTCGGCGGACTTGGTGACCGTCGCGACCACGGCCTGGACGGTGCCGGAGAACTCGTCGGCGAGCGCCGCCATCTCGCGGCTGCGCTGCTCGCGCATCCCGGCTTCGCGCTCCGCCTCGGTCATCTTCAGGCGCTCGACCTCGCGGACATTGTCGCGGAAGACGAGCACGGAGCGCGCCAGGCCGCCGATTTCATCCTTGCGCTCGGTATCGCTGACCTCGACGTCCGTGCGCCCTTCGGCGACGGCGTCGACGGCGCCGGTGAGGCGGCCGAGCGGACGCGTCACGCCCGACAGGATGGTCCAGAAGGCCATCAGGCCGGCCAGCAGCGCCAGACCGACCGTTGCGCCGATCAGCCAGGACAGACTGCCCTTCATCTCCTCGATCCGGGCCGCCAGAGCCTCCACCCGCCGCGCATTGGCGGCTGCGAAGGCCGACATCTCGGCGTTCAGCTTCTGGCGCGTGGTGCGATTGGATTCGTTGTCGCCGATCACCCGCGCCGCCTCGTTGCCCTGCGCGCGCCCGGCCGCGGAAAGGTCGTTGCGCAGCTTGATGAAGGCCTCGGCCTGCTCCAGCAGGCGATCGCGAACCGCGACGTCCTCAGGGCGGGCAAGACCGGCCCACTCCGTCACCACGGTGCGCAGCTTGGCGAGTTCCTTGTCCTGATTGGCGGCGAAGCGCTCCAGAGCGGGCTTCTGCGCCGACATGTAGATGCCGCGCGACTCCATGACGACCGCATAGATGAGGCCGTTCGCCTGCTCGGCGAGTTGCGTCACGCGGGCGTTGCGCTGATTCTCCTCGATGGCCAACTGATACCGCTGGAATCCGTAGGCAGCCACGGCCCCCACCACCAGCGAAGCGGCCGTGAGGCCACCGACGATCGAAAAGAGCCTCGTCTTGATCTTCAATGGATGTCTCCGAGTTTCCGTTCAACAGCAACTTCTCGTGAAAAAGTTTGGATTCCTTTAATCACGACCGGTCCCTGTTCTTGCCGGCTTGCCCGTGGCCGGGATCCCGGGCGAGCTTGCGCCCCTGCGCGCGGGTCACGATGATGGCCGCGAAAGGTTCGCAGTCCCCATGACCCATACGCCGTCCCTCGCCAGGGCCCCGATCGACCTCCCTGCACTCTCGCTGCTCCTCGGCGACATCCCGACCGAACGCGAACCGGTGATCGTTCGCCGCCGCTCGCGCGATTTCTTTTGGTACTCGCCCATCCTCGCCGAGCAGCTGAAGAGTGTTTCCGCCGACATCATCGTCAGGCCGCGCGACGAAGCCGACGTGGTCAGGACGGCCGCGGCCTGCGCGAAGCTCAGGATCCCCATCACCGTGCGCGCCGGCGGCACCGGCAACTACGGGCAGGCCATGCCGCTCGCCGGCGGTGTCCTCCTCGACATGACCGAGATGACCGGCGTCCTCTGGCAGAAGCCGGGATCGGTGCGCGTCAGGGCCGGCACCAATATCCTGGCCCTCGACCAGGAGACGCGGCCGAACGGCTACGAACTGCGCATGCACCCCTCGACCAAGCGCACGGCGACCATCGGCGGCTTCGTCGCCGGCGGATCGGGCGGCGTCGGATCGGTCGCCTATGGCGGCTTGCGCGAGCCCGGCAACATCCTCGCCGCGCGGATCGTCACCGTGGAGGAAGAGCCCCGCATCCTCGAACTGAGGCAGGACGCGGCGCAGAAGGTGAACCGGGCCTACGGCACCACCGGCATCATCACGGAACTCGAGATGCCGACGGCCCCCGCCTGGACGTGGATCGACGTCATCGCGGCTTTCGGCACCTTCCAGGAGGCCTTCGAGGCCGGCAAGGCGGTCGCCCATGCCGATGGCGTCGTGAAGAAGCTGGTGACGCCCATCGCCTGGCCGATCCCCGGCCATTTCTCGGCCCTCAAGGAGGTCTGTCCGGACGGCAAGGCCATCCTCATCTGCATGATTGCCGAGCCTTTCATGGAGAGCTTCGAGGCGATCCTCGGCGGGCGCGGCACCATCACCTACCGCGAGCCGTCGCGGGAGGGGCCGACGGAGACCCCTCTCTACGAATATGCCTGGAACCACACGACGCTGCAGTGGCTGAAGACCGACCGCTCCGTCACCTACCTGCAGCTCCTCTATCCTCACGACCGGCTCGACGAGAGTGTCCACCGGATGGCGGCCCTGTTCGACGGCGAAGTGCTGCCGCATCTCGAGTTCATCCGCTTCGGCGGCAAGCTGACATGCTCAGCGCTGCCAGTCGTCCGCTACACGACGCCGGAGCGGCTTTTCGAGATCATCCGCCTGCACGAGGAGCATGGGGTCATGGTCGCCAATCCGCATGTGTTCGGCCTGGAGGGCGGCTCGCGCCACAAACGCGCGGAGGCCGACCAACTCGGCTTCAAGGCGGAGGTGGACCCCATGGGCCTTCTCAATCCCGGCAAGATGGAGAGCTACGTCCCCGTTCGCTGAGGCGAGAGGCACGGGACTTGCCCGTCGCAGTCGCCCTTCCTTCAGCAGGCCCACCCCATGCGCGTTCTCTACCTCTACTGCCACCCCCTCCCCGAGAGCTTCCATGCCGCGATCCGCACAGAGGCCCTCGCCGCCCTGAGCGCGGCCGGCCACGAGGTCGACCTGCTCGACCTCTACGCGGAGGGGTTCGATCCCGTGCTGTCGGAGGACGGGCGGCGGCGCTATCACGACGAGAGCGTCAACCAGCAGGGGCTTGAGCCGTTCATCGCCCGCATCCGGGCAGCCGAGGCTCTGGTGGTGCAGTTCCCGACCTGGAGCTTCGGCCCGCCGGCCATGCTGAAAGGCTTCTTCGACCGCATGTTCATGCCCGGCGTCGGCTTCGACATTTCCGACCCCGCCGCGGTGAAGCCCCTCCTCGGCCACATCCGCTCCATCACCGGCATCGTCACCTATGGCCGGCCGTTCTGGTATGCGTTCTATATGGGCGATCCGCCGAAGAAGATCGTCACGCGCTACCTGTGGTGGTTCACCGGCTGGAAGGCGCGTCGCCGCTACCTCGCGCTCTATCACCTCAACGTTGCCAGCGCGGAGAAGCGCGCCGGCTTCATCGCGAAGGTGAAGGCGGCGATGGCGGGGGTGTAGCCTCAATTCTCCCGCTTCAGCGCGCTCTCGTGCCAGCGGCGCAGCAGCAGGTGAGAGACCCAACTGATCGTCAGGAAGATGGCGATGCCCGACATGGAGATCATGATCAGCGCCGCGAACATGCGCGGGATCTTGAGCTGGTAGCCGGCTTCAAGGATGCGATAGGCGAGCCCCGAGGCCGAGCCGCCCGATCCCGCCACGAACTCCGCCACCACCGCGCCGATGAGCGCGAGGCCGCCGGAGATCTTCAGGCCGCCGAGAAAATAGGGCAGCGCCGCCGGCAGGCGCAGGAAGCGCAGCGTCTGCCAGCGCGAGGCCCCGTAGAGCTCGAACAGGTTGCGCAGGTTGTGGTCGGCCGAGTTCAGCCCGAGGATCGTGTTGGAGAGGATCGGGAAGAAGGCGACGATCCAGGCGCAGATCAGCAGCGACAGGTTGATGTCGCCGACCCAGATGATGATCAGCGGCGCGATCGAGACGACCGGCGTCACCTGCAGGATCACCGCGTAGGGAAAGAGTGACTTCTCCAGCCATTTCGACTGGGTGAACAGCACCGCGAGGCCGACGCCGAGCGACACCGCGGCGATGAGAGCGGCGGCGGTGATGCGCAGCGTTACCCAGAGCGAGGCGGAGAGCGTGGCCCAGTCGGCGACCAGGGTCTTGGCGATCAGCCAGGGGCCCGGCAGGATGAACGAGGGGATCTCGCGCCACCAGACGATGAACTCCCAGGCCCCCAGCGCGATAACGCCGATGGCGAGCGGCGCGAGGATGCCGGGCCAGGCCTCGGTGGAGATGCCGAGAACCTTCCGATCCTCGCGGAAGATCGGGCGGGCCTCGGCATCGGTGCCGTCATGGGGAACGGAGCCCGGAGGAAGCGTCGCGTCGGTCATGCGGAGATCGCCTCCTTCAGCTTCTCGGATGCGATCCGGCACCAGTGGGCGTAGTCCGCCGAGGTGCGGAACAGGTCATCGCGCGGATAGGGCGCCTCCACCCTGAGGTCCGCCATCACCCGGCCCGGACGCGCTGCCATCACGACGATGCGCTGTGAGAGATAGACGCTCTCGAACACCGAATGGGTGACGAAGACGGCGGTGAAGCGGTTCGTCTCCCACAGGCGCAGGAGATCATCGTTGAGCTTGTGGCGGGTGATCTCGTCGAGCGCAGCGAATGGCTCGTCCATCAGGAGGATCTTCGGATGCGTCACCAGCGCGCGGGCGATGGAGACGCGCATCTTCATGCCGCCGGACAATTCGCGCGGATAGCTCGCCTCGAAGCCCTTGAGACCGACGAGGGCGAGCATCTCGGCGCCGCGCGCATCGGCCTCGCCGCGGTTCGTGCCGAGGAGTCTGAGCGGCAGGATGACGTTGTCGAGCGCCGTCGCCCAGGGCATCAGCGTCGGGTCCTGAAAGACGAAGCCGAGTTCGCGCGCCGGCCGCCCCCAGGCGTCGTGGCTCATGGTCGCCCAGTCGATGGTGCCGACGCTCGGATCGCCGAGCCCGGCGATCATGCGCAAAAGGGTCGATTTGCCGCAGCCAGACGGCCCCAGCAGGCTGACGAACTCGCCGGCCGCCAGGTCCAGATTGACGTCGCGGACGGCGATGGTGCCGTTCGCGAACTGCTACGAGACATGACGGATGGCGACGAGCGGCTTGCCGCCCGTCGTCATCGGCTGCTCCTGGATTGCCGCCACGCTCACCTCAGGCCTTGCCCACGCCCTTGTTGATGAAGCGCAGGTCGTAGGCCTTCTCCACATCGATGCCGGCGGGGAAGACGCCGGCGTCGCGCATCTGGGTGTAGAAGGTCTGCCAGCGGGCGTCGGTCATGGCGCCGATGCCGAGGGTGGTCGCGTCTCCCGACATGACGATGCCGTTCTCGGTCATCACCTTGACGGCATAGTCGATCTTCTTCTGATCCATGTCCGGGTTGTCGCGCATGATCAGCTTGTTGGCCTCGGCGACCGCCGGCCCGCCCTTCATGTACTCGGCCCAGCCCTCCAGCGAGGCGGTGACGAAGCGCTGCACCACGTCGGTGCGCTCGTCCACCATCTTCCGCGAGATGTTGAAGGTTGTGTTGTAATTGGCGAAGCCGGAATCGGCGATGAGATGGACGAGCGGCTTCACCCCGCCCTGCTGCTCGATGGCGAAGGGCTCGGACGACAGGAAGCCCTGCTGGCAGATGTTCTTGTCGGCGAGGAACGGCGCCATGTTGAAGGTGTAGGGACGCACCTGCTCGTCGGTGAAGCCGAAGCGGGCCTTGAGATAGGGCCAGAACGAGGTGCGTCCGCCGGCACCGACCAGGATGGTTTTGCCCTTCAGCTGCGGGAAGCTGTCGTTGCCGACGCCCGGATGGCAGATGATGACCTGCGGGTCCTTCTGGAAGATCGAGCCGATGCAGAGGAAGGGCAGGTTCTCCTGCACGTAGCGGATCGCCTCGAAGGAGTTCGACATGATCATGTCGACGCGGCCGCCGAGCAGGAGCTGGGAGGGGTTCTGCTGCGGACCGCCCATGCGGATGTCCGCCTCGATGCCGTACTTCTTGTAGATTCCGGCTGCGACGGCCTGGTAGAAGCCGCCATGCTCGGCCTGGGCGCGCCAGTTGGTCTGGTAGGAGACCTTGTCGAGGCCCTGGGCGGTGACGAGGTCCGACCGCATCAGATAGGCGGCGGAGACACCCGCGCCGAGCGCCAGTGCGCGGCGGCGGGTCATGCGATTCGCGGGGGACGTGACGGACATGGCGACCTCTCCTGTGGCGGGCCTCTCCGGCCCATGAAATCCATGACGACGACCAGAGCAACGGGCGTGCCGATTTATCCTACGGAAATACGGGGCCAGCCGATCCAAGTTGCACATTTTTTCGGCTGAGTGCCAGCTGGTTGAGCGCCGATGGCAGCTGTCTGGCCCGTTGTCCGAGGCCTTGGGCGCAATGGCGCTTTCGGTCCGGATTTGGCACTGTGGGCTTACCCATCGGATGGACCGCACCATGACCCCACTCGACCGCCTTCGCGCCGACCTCGCCGGCATCGCCCTCGCGGACGATGCCGCCTCGCTCCGCATGGCGAGCCGCGACTTCTTCTGGTTCTCGCCCGTGCTGAAGCCGGAGCTGGACGGCAAGGTCGCCGAGCTGGTCGCCACCCCGGCGAACAAGGACGAGCTTCGCCGCATCGCGGCCGCCTGCGCCAGCCACCGCGTGCCGCTGGTCATCCGCGGCGGCGGCACCGGCAACTATGGACAGGCCGTGCCGCTCGCCGGTGGCCTCGTCGTCGACATGCGCCACATCAACCGCATGGTCTTCGCCAGGCCCGGCGCGGCGCGCTTCGAGGCCGGCGCGATCATGCTGGACATCGACAAGCTGCTCGATCCGCACGGGCAGGAACTGCGCTTTCACCCCTCGACACGGGCGCAGGCGACCATCGGCGGCTTCGTCGCCGGCGGCGCGGCGGGGGCCGGCTCCTGCACCTGGGGCCAGATCGACAATCTCGGCGCCGTCACCGCGCTGGAGGTGATGACGGTGGAGGAGGACCCGCGCCTCATCGAGCTGCGCGGCCGCGAGATCCTGAAGGTGATGCACGCCTACGGCGTCAACGGCATCATCACCGAGGTGGAGGTGCCGACCGCCCCGGCGCACGACTGGGCCGAGCGCATCGTCACTTTCGACAGCTTCATGGCCGCCGCGCGCTTCGGCCAGGCCTTGATGGAATGCGACGGCATCGCCAAGAAGCTCGTCTCCATCCACGACCCGCGCATCGGCCCCTATCTGAAGCGGCTGCAGCCTTACCTGCCGGCGGGGCGCGCCTTCGCCGTGCTGATGGTCTCCGAGCCGCAGGCCGACACGCTCGACCTCCTCATCGCCGACCACAAGGGCGAGGTGACTTTCCGCCGTGGCGCC
>CAZEZD010000086.1:0-9581 GCA_964516115.1 uncultured Hyphomicrobiales bacterium | reverse complement strand
TGAACACCGCCGGCGGCGCATAGCGCGCGATGAACGAGCCGACGATGACGCCGACCACCACCGGCACGGCCCAGGCGCGCAGGATCTCCATATCCACCGCGCCCCTGGCCTTGTGCGCCTGGAACGAACGGATCGAGGTCGGGATGATGATCGCGAGCGAGGTGCCAACCGACAGGGGCATGCGCAGTTCGACCGGCACGCCGACGACGCCGAAGAGCTCGTAGAGCACCGGCACGATGACCGCGCCGCCGCCGACGCCGAAGACGCCGGCGAGAACGCCGGTAATGGCGCCGGCGCCAAGAAGGCCGACAGCGAGAATGGCCAACTGGTCGTAGGGAACGCCGAAGAACATGGGGGACATCCGCGCCGCAGGAGAGCGCGCGACTTAAGCCAGCGTTCCATCGCGGAGCAAGTGCGGACCACGCGCAACGGGCCTGCACAGGCCGATTTCCATCGGACAGCTGCTGCAACATGGCAGACACACGCGAAACGCGGCGGCGAGGGAGCGGCTTCGGACTGCAAAGCGCCGGGTTGAAAAGAACCACCGACGCGGCCGGCATCGATCGCCACCAAGGCGCCGACCAGACCGCTCCCACACCTTCAGGAGACCCATCATGACCCGCTTCAAGACCCTCTCCATGGCCGCCCTTCTCGCCCTCGCCGCCGGCACCGCGATGTCGGGCGGCGCCTTCGCCGCCGTCGCCGGCGGTGGCAGCTCGGGCGATGGCGGCCCCGGTGGCTCGATCGGCTTCGACGCCCCGACGATGGCGATCAACCTGCCCGGCACTCCCCAGGCCCGTCCCGGCCAGCCCGAGCTCGGTCACCAGGCCTGCCGCTTCGAGCTGCTGCGCGGCCACTTCTGCGAGGGCAGCCAGCGTTGACCGCCGCTCCCCGGATCGCGGCCGGCTCAGTGCCGCGATCCCGCGGGTGGTGACGCTTCCATCCGGATTTCGTTCACCAAGGCTCACACCCCGTCGAACCTAATCCGGTCCTCCTGCGACTAACGATCACCGGGCCCGATGACGGGTCCACAGCAAGTCCTGCAACCCAAGGAGACCCACCATGACCCGCTTCAAGACCCTTTCCATGGCCGCCATGATCGCCCTGGCCGTCGGCTCGTCCCTCTCCGGCGCGATGGCGCAGACCGCCGGCGGCGGCGGCAGCGCCGGTGACGGCGGCGGGAGCGGCCTCGGCTTCGATCCGCCGGCCGTGACCCACGCGACCGTTCCCGGCTCGACCATCCCGCGGCAGACCCAGATGCAGGACAATGCCCGCTTCTGCGGTTTTGAACTGCTGCGCGGCCACTTCTGCGAGCGCGGCCGCCGCTGATTGCGACGATCGACAGTCCTGAGGGCGGTGGCACAGCCACCGCCTTTCGGCGTTTTCCGGTGTGCTTGTCCTCAGGCGGCGAGTTCGCCCCGTCCCGCCGCGCGGCGGGTCACCAGCGCCACCGCGTCGCGCAGCACCGCGACGCCGGCACCGGGCTTCACCGCCTCCACCGAGAGATGGCGGCGAAACTGCCGCGCGCCCGGAACCGCCTGGAACAGGCCGAGGACGTGGCGCGTCATTGCCGACAGCCGGACGCCTTCGGCCAGACGGCGCTCGACATAGGGCAGGAACGCCTCGATGGCCTCCGCCGGACTTTCGACGGGGGCAGTAGAGGCGAAGAAGGCAGGGTCGACCTCGCCCAGCAGCGCAGGCGACTGGTAGGCGGCGCGCCCGAGCATGACGCCATCCAGCGCCACCCCGTTGCGCGGCTCCAGCAGTTTCTGTGCTGCCGCAATTCCGGCGATCCCCCCGTTGATGACGATGGGAACCTCTGGCATCCGGGCCTTCAGCCGGAAGACACGGTCGTAGTCGAGGGGCGGGATGTCGCGGTTCTCGCGCGGTGACAGTCCCTGCAGCCAGGCCTTGCGCGCGTGGACGATCAGCGCATCGGCGCCGGCGGCAACCGCGGCGTCGGCGAAGGCGTCCAGGGCCGCTTCCGGATCCTGATCGTCGATGCCGATCCGGCATTTGACCGTCACCGGCACGCCAACCGCCCGTTTCATCGCCTCGACCGCGCGCGCGACATCGTCGGGGACGGCCATGAGGCAGGCGCCGAAATTGCCGCCCTGAACGCGATCCGAAGGGCAGCCGCAATTGAGGTTGATCTCGTCGTAGCCGAATCCCTCGCCGATGCGCGCCGCCTCCGCAAGTGCCGTCGCATCCGCGCCTCCGAGTTGCAGGGCGACGGGGTGTTCGGCCGGATCGAAGCCGAGCAGGTGATCGCGATCCCCGTGGACCACGGCATTGGCCGTCACCATCTCGGTGTAGAGGAGGGCGTGTCGCGACAGGACGCGATGGAAGGCCCGGCAATGGCGGTCTGTCCAATCCATCATGGGCGCCACGGTAAAGCGCCACCGGCTCCCGGCATCAGACCCAGCGTTCATGCGGCTTTCCGTCGTTCTCGCCTGCCATCGTTCGGCGCTCTAGCTACACTATTCGGCGCCTTGCTGCAGCACGGAGAGACTCAGGCGACTGAACAACCACGCCCCCGGGTCAGTCCCAGGCGCGGATAACCGCGTCGGCGTCGGTGACCACGGCGACGTTCTGCAGGGCGTAATTGACCGAGGCGGTGTGCCATTCGGCGTTCATCGTCGAACAGCAGTCCTCGGGAACCATCATGTAGAAGCCCTTGTCCGCGCCAGTCCGGGCGGTGTGTTCGATCGACATGTTGGTCCAGGCCCCGGTGACGATGATGATGTCGCGGCCGAGCGCCTTGAGCACCGTCTCGAGCCGCGAGCCCTCCCAGGCGCTCATCCGCTGCTTTTCCACCACATGATCGCCGGCCATCGCCTCGAGACCGGGCACGGGCGCCGCCCCCCATGTCCCCCGGACCATGGCCTTGGCGTCCGCCAACCCCTCGAACAGCGGGGCGTTCATGGTCACACCGGGGCAACCCGGCTCGACGATGAACCAGACGTGGATGACGGGCACGCCCCCGGCCCGCGCTGCGGAGGCGAGGCGGGCGGCATTGGCGATGGCGTTCTGCTCGCGGCAATGCGCAGGCGATCCCGATTCTGCAAAGGCGCCGCCCTCCATCACCACGTCGTTCTGCATGTCCTGGACGATGACCGCGCAGCGGCTGGCGTCGAGGAGATAGCCCGGAGCGCATTTCAGCGCCCCGTTGCGGGCGACCGCCGCCGCCGCGACCGTCTTCGGTGCAGAGCCTGACGTGGCGCGCGGCGCGTCAGCGGAAATCATGTAGGGCTCGGCGCGCGGGCCGACCTTGGTCTCGACGGCATAGAGGGAATGGGTCGCGGTGAGGAACAGGGTGCGGAAGTCCCGTCCGCCCCAGGTCAGGTTGCCGACGAGTTCGGGCACCCTGACCTTGCCGATCAGGTCGCCGTTCGGCGCATAGACCCAGACGCCGCCCGGCCCGCAGACCCATATGTTGCCCTGCGCATCGCACTTCATGCCGTCGGGCACGCCGGGCTCGGACGGTGAGGAGATGCTCGAGGCAAAGACATGGCCGGCACCGAGCGAGCCGTTCGGCAGCACGTCGAAGACCCGGATCAGCTGCCGCACCGTGTCGTTGATGTAGAGCTTCTTCTCGTCGGGCGAGAAGCACAGGCCGTTCGGCTGCTCGAAGAGGTAGCGGTCGACGAGGAGTTGCGGAGGCCCGCCGCCCGGCGCGATGCGGTAGACACCCTGAAACCCGAGTTGCCGAGGGCGTTCGATGCCATAGACCGGCATGCGGCCGTACCAGGGGTCGGAGAAATAGATGGCCCCCTCGGACTTCACCACCACATCGTTGGTGCTGTTGAGTTCGCGCCCCTCGACATGGGAGGCGAGAACCTCCCGCCGACCATCCGGCCGCTCGCGCACCAGGGTCGAGGTAGCATGTTCGCAGACGATCAGATTGAGGTCGGCGTCATAGGTCATGCCGTTGCATTTGTTGGCGGGACGCATGACCTCCCGGATGCCGGTTCTGTCCCAGCGCCTGCGCACGTCGCCCGGCATGTCGGAGAACAACAGAAACCCCTCCTTCGGCTGCCAGATCGGCCCTTCGGTGAACTGGAATCCGGTGCCGAGCTGGCGCACAGGCGCCCAGAGGTCGATGAGCTCGTTGAAGGCCGGCGTGACGGCGACATGAGTGGTCATGGGGCGATCTCGTTCGGTCGGCTCCGCGCTGGAGACTCTCGGGGGCTGAAATAAGGATCAGGCCGGAAACCAGGGGCGCGATGGCAAGGTCTGCGTGACGGGACCCGGCACGGCCATGTCGAGTCGGCCAACGACCTGTCCCGCCTCGATCCTGGCCGGCTTGTCATGCACCGGCAGGAGGAAGCGCGAGCCGTTCAGCAACTTCTTGATGGCCGCCTTCTCTTCGCGCTTGGAGCCGCCATGATTGCCGGTGACGCGAGGCTCGCCGGCATGGATCTCGTGGAATGGATTCACGATCTGATCGTTGAAGTCGTAGATCACATCTCCGCAGATTGTTGCCCTGCCTTCGGCTGTGTCGACATGGACGTTCATCGAGCCCTCGGTGTGGGCTCCGGCCGCCTCCAGGTAGCAGCCGGGGAAGAGCTCGACCATCCCGGAGAGCTCGAGGTCTTCAAGGCGCAGGGCCTGCGCGGTGTGCAGGCGGTCGATCAGATGCTTGATGTCGGGTGCCGGATATTGCGGGTGCATGAGGCCGGAAACCGAATATTCCAGCTCCCGCCGGTTGAGGATCACGGTCGTGTTCATCGGGAACAGATCGTCCTTGCCGGCATGGTCAATGTGCAGGTGGGTGTGCGCGACATAGCGGACGTCGCCCATGCGCACGCCGTGGCGCATCAGCTGGTTCTCGATCATGTTTTCGTGGAACTGGAGGCCGCGCATGCCGAGGCTCTCCATGATCTGATTATGGCGATAGCCGGTATCGACCACCACGGGCCATGGGCCACCGAGGATCAGGAATCCAAAGGTGTAGGTGCGTCGCGTCTGGCCGCAGCCCCGGCCGAGCACCAGAAAGCTCGATTCCAGTTCGATGTCGCCGTAGTCGAGGACCTTGATCTCGAGTGGCATCGTTCCCTCCAATGGTGTCAGGCCAGCCGGTAGACCCGCTTGGCAGTTGCAGAAAAGACGTCCGCGCGGTGCTGGGCGGGTACAGCGGCCCGATGCGCCTCGAAGAGATCCGAATAGCTCGTCCAGAGTTTTTCGATCGGGAAGTTCGAACCGAACAGGCAGCGCTCAGCACCGAACAGGGCCAACGTCTCCCCCGCGACCATGGCCACATGGGCGGGATCGTTGCGGCGCAGGAAGGTGCCAAGCCCCGACAACTTGCTGACGACATTGGGCTTGTCCGCCAAGACAGCCATGCCGGCCCGCCAGGCGGCGATCCCCTCCGATGACAGTTCCTCCAGCATGCCCGCGTGCTGCAGGACGAAGGTCACGCCGGGACAGGCTTCGGCGAGTTCGGCCGCCCCCGCCATCTGACCGGCGAAGACTTGCAGGTCGAAGCTCCAGCCATAGTCGACGAGGCGCGCGACATTGCGCTGAAGAGCTGTGTTCAACGCCAGATCCGGGGCGCTGGCGAAACGGTAGAGCGGGTTCTCATGCCAGTGCAGTTGCATACGCACGCCGCGCACACGCCCATTGCGGGCCAGCGCATCGAGCTGCGGTCGGACATCCTCGGTCAGCATGTCGGCATAGGCGACGATCGCAATCGGAAAGCCGCTGCTGTCGGACGCTTCCGCCACGAAAGCGGCTTCCTCGACGAAGCGGTCCACTGGCCAGTTGGCCTGGACATAGACGGCTCCTGTCATCCCCGCAGACCCGGCGTCGGCGAGATATTCCGAGATCGGATAGTCGCGGCGGATCGGCTCGTAGGGGCCAAAGATCCGCGGCTGCATCGGTCCCATGAGCCAGGGGAGATCGGCCTGGCGCCAGATGTGGAAATGGGCGTCGATCATGCCGCGCGCTCCCGGCCGAGAGAAAGAACGTGGCGACAGATGGCGGCAGTCGTCCCGCCATTCACCAGCGAGGTGATCAAGGGTCGGATGGCGACAAGCCCCTCGGTCTCGGGGCGGTAGCCATGCTCAGCCGCCAGCGGCGATAGCCAGTCGACCCGGTGGGCGCGGGCGGCGAGGCGCTGGATGGCGTGGATCATGGCGCCCGGGTCGCCGCGCTCCAGCCCGTCGGAGACGACGAGAACCACCGCGCCACGGGCGTAGCCGGCAAAACGCGGCACCGCGAGGAAGGCCTGAAGCGCGTCGCCGATGCGCGTACCGCCGTCCCAGTCGGCGACCAGGCCTGCGGCAACGGCCAGCGCCCGGTCGCGGTTGCGCCACCGCAGGGCCGATGTGAGCCGCGTCAGCCGCGTTCCGAAAGTGAAGACCTCGACCCGCGGCGCGCTCTGCACGATCGTATGGGCGAGGGCGAGATTGGCGTCGGTCCGCTGCTTCATCGAACCGGAAACGTCGATGAGCAGGAGGATCGGCCGCACCCGGGTGCTACGCCGCCAGCGCTTCAGTGCCATGACCTCGCCGTCGTTGCGGATGGCGGCCCTGAGGCTGGCCGCGAGGTCGAAGCCGGGGCCGCGCCGGGCGCGCCGGTGGCGATAGCCGCGGCGGCGGGGCAGTGCCTCGGGCAGGTCGCGCGCGAAACGGCGGAGGATGTCGCCGTCGTCGGGCGGGTTCAGCTGGCGCACCGCCAGGGCCTCGGCTGCGGTCGCTTCCCGGCCGGTCTCGTGGATTTCGTCACCGACGAGAATCTCCCGGCTGGCCCCTTCCTCCTCCACCTTCATCTCGTCGTCGGGCTGCCAGTCGTCGACCCTTTCAGGTTCGCCGATGGTCCCGAGGAAATGCATGTCGAACAGCGCATCGAAAGTCTCCCGCAGCTCGAACGGGGGCCCGAAGGTCGCGATGGCCGCCTTTCGCACGTCCTCGATGGAGCGGGGTCCCAGCAGTTCGACAGCGCGGAGGAAGGTCACCGTCTGCTCCGGCGCGACGGCGAAGCCGTTGCCGCGCAGGAGTGCGGCGAAGGCGACCAGGGGCCGGGTCGCGGCCGGCAAGCGCTGCGGGGCGGCGGGTGCGCTCATGCCGCCACCGCCCGGATGAAGGCGTCCATGCGCGGCCGCATGAGCGCGAGGTCCTCCTCGTCCTTCAGGGCCGTGCCGATCGAGCGGCGGAAAGCGTCCGGCCACGGCGCGCCCGTCCGGTGGAGTGCAGTCGCGGCTTCCGCCCAGTCGACCGCCTCGGCCACGCCCGGCGGCTTGGTGAGGGGTTCCTGCCTCAGGAGACCTACGGCATGCACCACAGCTCGCGCCGTGCTCTCGGCAACGGCGGAGGAGCGCAGCATGATGATGGCCGCCTCCCGCGCCGGATCGGGGTAAGCGATGTAGTGATAGACGCACCGACGGCGCAGCGCCTCGTGCAGGTCACGGGTGCGGTTGGAGGTGAGGATGACAACCGGACGGTCGGCTGCGCGCAACGTGCCGCGCTCCGGAATCGAGATGGAGAAGTCCGACAGGAACTCCAGCAGGAACGCCTCGAACTCGTGGTCGGAGCGGTCGATCTCATCGATCAGCAGGACGGTCGATTCGGGCCGCCGGAGCGCGGCCAGCATCGGCCGCTCGATGAGAAAATCATCGCGATAGATATCAATCGCCTCGCCCTCGCGGGCCTGGCGGATGGCGAGCATCTGGCGGGGGTAGTTCCATTCGTAGAGCGCCGCCGACGCGTCGATGCCCTCGTAGCACTGCAGGCGGATGAGCTGTCGCCCGAGGATTCCCGCCATCGCCTTGGCCGCCTCGGTCTTGCCCACACCCGGAGCTCCTTCGAGCAGCAGCGGCTTGCCGAGCGCCAGCGCCAGGAACCCCGCCGTGGCGATGCCGTCATCAGCCAGATACATCGCGGCCTTGAGCGCTTCGGACAGCGCCTCGGGGCTCGACAGGCCGGCAATGGGGGGTTGCAGCGCCATGGTGCGTCAGCCCCCGCCGCCGCGACGCGGTTGCGGCCGCGCGCCGCCATTGGCCTTGATGCCCCGCAGCACTTTCTCGGGTGTGATCGGCAGCTCGTTTACGCGGACTCCAACGGCGTTGTAGACGGCATTGGCGATGGCGGGCAGCACCGGATTGGCGCACATCTCGCCAGGTCCCTTGCCGCCGAAGGGGCCGTCCGGGGCAGGCCGCTCCAGGACTGTGATGGAATATGGCGCAATGTCGCCCGGACCCGGCATGAGGTATTCATTGAAGTCGCGCGGCCCGTGGCTCGGGTCCGGATAATAGGGCTCCGGCGTCTCGTAGAGCGCGTGGCTGATGCCCATCCAGGCGCCGCCAACGAGCTGCTGCTCGACCATCTTCGGGTTGATCGCACGGCCGAGCTCGTAGGCCGAGGCCATCTTCAGCACCGTCACCTCGCCGGTTTCGTCGTCGACCTCCACGTCGGCGACGAGGCTGGCATGGGCGAAAGCGGTGTTGGGGTTCATCTCCCCGGTCTGCGGGTCCACCGTCGACAGCGGGATGAGGAAGATGCCGCGCCCGGCGATGGTCTTGCCCTGCTTGAACTGGGCTGCCTGGGCCGTCGCCTTGACGGTGATCGAGCGCGACGGCGCACCCTTCACGTGGATGTTGCCGCGACCGTCGGTGACGAGGTCTCCGGCATTGACCTCGAGCTCCTCGGCGGCCGCCTCCAGCAGCACCCCGCGCGCCTCGCGGGCGGCAGCGATGACGGCATTGCCCATGCGGTGTGTACCGCGCGAGGCGAAGCTGCCCATGTCGTGAGGACCGGTATCGCTGTCGGCGGTGTCAACATAGACGTCTTCCATCGGCACGCCGAGCGTCTCGGCCGCCACCTGCCGCGTCACCTGTTTCATGCCCTGGCCGAGATCGATGGCGGAGAGCGCGACGGTGAACTTGCCGTCGGGATTGGAGTGGATGAGAGCCTGGCTCGGATCGCCGCCGAGATTCATGCCGATGGGATAATTGACGGAGGCCATGCCGCGTCCACGATACCGGGCCATGTCAGCGCCTCCTCGTGCCGAAGACGGAGGAAAAGCGGACGGCACCGTGCTGGGTCTGAGGTGCCGCAGGCGAAGGAGCCGCGGCGGGAGGCGGAGCTGCGGTTGCTGGTGGCGGAGCATATGCCGGAGGGGATGGCTGCGCCGGACCGGGAGCCATCGGCCGATAGGGCTCGTACTGCGGCACTGCGGCGGGTTCAGCACGGATGTCGGACGAACCCTCCATGATCGGCTGCTTTGTCAGCGGAATGCGCATCGTGCCGGCCGGCAATGTCTCTGTCGGGCTCCCCGCGCGGGTCTCCGGCCGGTTGACACGGCCGTTGTCGTCGAGAGGCGTTGCCGGGATATCGCCACGCGCGCCGCCCCCGCCTGTCAGCGAGGACTGCCGCCGCGCATTCTCGGACAAGGGCCAGCCCGCTTTTTCGGCTACCACCTGCACGCATTCGATCAGGGCCGTATTCTTAGCGACGCGCCGGTGCGCCTTTATGTCGCCGTCCCGGTAGGCGTTGAGGATGCGGAACTCCATCGGGTCCATGCCGCAGGCTTCCGCGCCCTTGTCCATGTGAACTTCCAGCGCGAAGTCGACCGCCGTGATG
>CAZEZD010000085.1:0-9622 GCA_964516115.1 uncultured Hyphomicrobiales bacterium | reverse complement strand
TCAAGCCGATCGCCGGCACCCGCCCGCGCGGCGCGACGCCGGCCGAGGACAAGCGCCTCGGCGAGGAGCTTCTCGCCGACCCGAAGGAGCGCTCCGAGCACCTCATGCTGCTGGATCTCGGCCGCAACGACGTCGGGCGCGTGGCAAAGATCGGCCCGGTGGAAGTCACCGACAAGTTCTTCCTCGAGCACTATTCCCACGTCATGCATATCGTCTCCAACGTCGAGGGCGAGCTCGATCCGAAGCACGACCTGATCGACGCCCTCGCCGCGGGATTTCCGGCCGGCACGGTCTCCGGCGCGCCGAAGGTGCGCGCCATGCAGATCATCGACGAGCTGGAGAAGGAGAAGCGCGGCATCTATGCCGGCTGCGTCGGCTACTTCTCCGCCACCGGCGCCATGGACACCTGCATCGTGCTCCGCACCGCCGTGGTGAAGGACGGGCAGATGTATGTGCAGGCGGGCGCCGGCATCGTCGCCGACAGCGTCAACGCCATGGAACAGGCGGAGTGCGTCAACAAGGCCAGGGCGCTGGTCCACGCCGCCGACGAGGCGGTGAAGACGGCGGCCCGGGTCGGGAGGGGCCAGTGAAGATCACCCTCATCGACAACTACGACTCGTTCACCTGGAACCTCGTCCACTATATCGGCGGGCAGGAGATCGGCGGCGTTCGCCCCGAAGTCGAGGTCATCCGCAACGACAAGACGACGGCGGAGGCGGTAATTTCAGCCGATCCCGACGCCATCGTGCTCTCCCCCGGCCCCTGCACGCCGAACGAGGCGGGTATCTGCCTCGACCTCATCGGCAAGGCCTCGGAGACGATCCCCATGTTCGGCGTCTGCCTCGGGCATCAGGCCATGGGCCAGGTCTTCGGCGGCCATGTGGTGCGCGCGCCGAAGCCGATGCACGGCAAGATGTCGACCATCCGCCACTCGGGCCGCAGCGTCTTCCGCGGCATCAACGGCGACTTCCAGGCGACGCGCTACCACTCGCTGACTGTGGACCGCGCCACCTGGCCTGACGATCTCGAGATCACCGCGGAATCCGAGGACGGCGTGGTCCAGGGCCTGATGCACCGCTCGCGTCCCGTTCACGGCGTGCAGTTCCACCCCGAGAGCATCGCCTCCGAGCACGGCCACCGCATGATCGCCACCTTCCTCGACCTCGCGGCCACGTGGAACCGCAGCCAGGGACGCCGCTGATGGAACAGTTCAAGACCCTGATCGCCAAGGCGGCGACCGGCGCGCCGCTGACGCGCGAGGAGGCCGCCGCGGCCTTCGACCAGATCATGTCGGGCAATGCCACGCCCTCGCAGATCGGCGGCTTCCTGATGGCGCTGCGCGTGCGCGGCGAGACCGTCGACGAGATCACCGCCGCTGTCGCCACCATGCGCGAGAAGATGGTGCGGGTGGAGGCTCCCGCCGATGCGGTCGACGTGGTCGGCACGGGTGGCGATGCCTCCCATTCCCTCAACATCTCGACCTGCGCCGCCTTCATCGTCGCCGGGGCCGGCGTGCCAGTGGCCAAGCACGGCAACCGCGCCCTCTCCTCCCGCTCCGGCGCCGCCGACTGCCTGATGGCGCTCGGCGTGAAGATCGACCTCGGCCCGGAGGGCATTGCCCGCTGCATCCGCGAGGCCGGCATCGGCTTCATGTTCGCCCCGGCCCATCACCCCGCGATGAAGCATGTCGGCCCGACGCGCGTCGAACTCGGCACCCGAACCATCTTCAACCTGCTCGGACCACTCTCAAATCCGGCCGGCGTCAAGCGGCAGATGGTCGGCGTTTTTTCCGGGCACTGGGTTTCGCCGCTCGCCGAGGTGCTGCGCAATCTTGGCTCCACCCATGCCTGGGTCGTCCACGGCTCCGATGGGCTCGACGAGGTGACCGGCACCGGCCCCAGCGCCGTCGCCGAACTGAAGGGTGGCCGCGTCTCGACCTTCCAGGTCAACCCCTCCGACGTCGGCCTCGGCCTTTGCCAGCCCGGCGATCTCAAGGGCGGCGATGCCGCCCACAACGCCGCGCAGTTGCGAGCCGTCCTCACCGGCGCCCGCAACGCCTATCGCGATGTCGCCGCCCTCAATGCCGCAGCCGCCCTCGTCGTCTCCGGCAAGGCCGCGACGCTGCCCGACGGCTTCGCCATGGCTGAGGCCTCGCTCGACACCGGCGCTGCGGCGAAAACGCTCGACCGCCTCGTTGCCATCTCCGGCGCGGCCTGATCCCATGGCGGATATCCTGAAGGCGATCGAGGCCTACAAGCGGGAGGAGATCGCCGCGGCGAAGCGCGAGCGACCCTTCTCCGTGGTTGATGCCGCCGCGCGGTCAGCACCGCCCGTCAGGCCCTTTGCCGGCGCGATAGACGCAAGGCTTGCCGCCGGCGGCACCGCCCTCATTGCCGAGATCAAGAAGGCGAGCCCGTCCAAGGGGCTGATCCGTCCCGATTTCGATCCGCCGGCGCTTGCCCGCGCCTATGAGGCGGGCGGCGCCACCTGCCTCTCGGTGCTGACCGACGCTCCCTCCTTCCAGGGCGCACCGGAATTCCTCACCGCCGCCCGCGCCGCCTGCGCGCTGCCGGCACTGCGCAAGGACTTCATGCACGACACCTACCAGGTGGCTGAGGCCCGCGTCTGGGGGGCCGACTGCATCCTCGTGATCATGGCCTCGGTCGACGATGCGCTGGCGCGCGACCTTGTCGCCGCCGCGGCGGACTATGGCATGGACGCGCTCATCGAGGTTCATGACGACGCCGAACTCGACCGGGCGCTCGCCCTTCCCTCGCGGCTCATCGGCATCAATAACCGCAATCTCAGGACCTTCGAGGTGACGCTGGAGACCTCCCAGCGGCTCGCTCCGCGCATTCCTGCCGACCGCATTGTGGTCGGCGAAAGCGGGATTTTTGTCCCATCAGATGTCTTACGGCTGCGACAGGTCGGCATCCGGACGCTGCTCGTCGGAGAAAGTTTGATGCGTCAACCTGACGTTACGTCAGCGACGCGGGCTCTCCTGACCTAACGCGACTTTGGGGAAGGTGAGCTTCCGTTGCGCCGTCAGCGAAATCGGCGATTTGTTGGTAAATGATCGGTCAATTCTTTCCTTAAGACACTAAAACAATTGAATCACGTGCGATTCCAAATGCTTATCGGCTGACCTCTATTCTCGATCCCGGTCGCAGTTCTGGGGGTCGCCACTCATGTGGAACAAAATCCTTTCATTCGGCAGGGACAGGCGCGGAGCCATCGCCGTTCTCTTCGCCGTCGCCATCTATCCTGTCATGATGATGATCGTCGCGGCGATCGATCTCAGCCGCATGAGCCAGCAGCAGGCGCGCCTCCAGGCCGCCCTCGACGCCGCCGCCCTGTTCGTCGCCCGCCTCGTGGCCGATGGCAAGTCACCGGCCGACCTCAGTGCCGCCGCACGCGCCATCGTTCTCGGCAACATCAATCCGTCGGACCTGCTGAACGTCACGGTCTCCGCGACGGTCGACAACAGCAACGTCCGCGTCACCGGCAGCGGCAACCTCAATTCCATGGTTCCCGGGCTGCTCGTCAACACCGACCTGTCGATCCGCGGCACCGCCGGCGCCGCCTGGCGCACCAAGAAGATCGATCTGGTCCTCGTCCTCGACAACACGGGCTCGATGTCGAGCTCCGGCAAGATGACCGCGCTGAGGACGGCCGCCAAGAACCTCATCGACACCATGGCGCTGGTGTCCAACAAGCCCGACGCCATCCGCATCGGCATCGTGCCCTTCGACGTGCAGGTCCGGATCGGCACGACCTACAAGAACCAGAGCTGGCTCACCTATGCGGGCACCAGCATCACGGCGAATTCCTGGACGGGCTGCGTGGCCGACCGGGACCAGAGCCATGACGTCGCCAACACCACGCCGACGACCGCGGTTGCCGCGACCCTCTTCCCGGCGCGCAACTGCACCAACTCCAACCTGACGTCGATCATGCCGCTGTCGACCGACTGGACGGCCCTCAAGGCCAAGGTCGATGCCATGTCGCCTGCCGGCAATACCAACGTGACCATCGGCCTCGTGTGGGGCATGCACATGCTCAACGCCAACGCGCCGCTCACCACCGCGCGAACCCTCGCGACCGAGCCCGACCTCGAGCGGATCATCATCCTGCTCACCGATGGCAACAACACGCAGAACCGCTGGACGACCAACGGCACTTCCATCGATGCGCGGACGGACCTTGCCTGCACCAACACCAAGGCGAACGGCATCCGCCTCTACACGATCCGCGTCATCGATGGCGACGCCGCGCTGCTGCGCCGCTGCGCCAGCGAGACGTCGATGTACTACGACGTCCGTTCCGCCTCGGAACTCGTGCCGGTGTTCCAGCGCATTGCCGCCGAGATCGGCCAGTTGCGCCTCACGCAGTAGTCGGGACCCGCCTCACGCACGAAAAAGGCCCGGTGCGCTGCACCGGGCCTTTGAGCGTCTGGACAGGACCTGATAGGCCTTACTTCGCCGGAGCGAACTTGCCGAAGGCGGCCTCGTAGGGCTTGAACGCCTCCTTGAAGAGGTCGGTGTAGAGCTCGCCGATCTTCGTGGCGCGGGCGACGGCAGCCTCGTAGGCGGCCTTCGCATAGTCGGACTGGACCTCGATCACCTTGTCGAGGCTCTTCACGGCGGCGATCTTCTCGATCGTCGCGGAACCGTCCTCGAAGGACTTCTTCGAATAGTCGACCATCTCGGCGGCGATCGCCTGATAGCCCTTGGTCAGAACCGTCATGGCCTTGACGGCGCTGTCGAGATTGTCCTTGCCGAGCTTCTGCACGTCTTCGAAATTCTGGGCCATGGCCGCTCTCCTCGCGATGGGTCTTCCAACCGGCATTTCCTGGCGCGGGCCTTTCAGCCACTCACGCAGACGCAAATTACCGGAAATGCTGCACTGCGTCAATTAACCTTTCGCACTGCAGCATCCGTCGCTCGGGGGATGCCGACGCGGTTCGCCTCACCCCGAATCGCCCGACGAATCGGTGCTTAACTTCCTGGCAACCGCAAACGCTTACCGTGCTTGTCAACGGTTCCCATGACTTCGGGGACCGCAGTGCCGAGTACGGCTGCGTATCGCCGAGTGTGGTGTCGCGTCGCCGGCGGTCCTTCGGGACCGTCGGTTGCGAGATCCGGTCGATGCAGTCCTGCCCGGTGCGCCAGGGACGGGATTGCGGACCGGTCGCCAGAAGGCTCCCGGACGCTCGTAGTGAGTTCAGGGGTGGCGTAATGGCGAGGATCGACGACGCCGGCCGCGCGGTGTGGAGCCGCATGGTTGTCAGGTGCGCGGCGGCCGCAACGGCAGCGATGATCGGCATCGCCACCATCGGTCAGGCCGAAGCCCGCCCCCGCCGCTACGGCGGCTATGCACCCGCCTACTCCGCCATCGTCATCGACGCCAAGACCGGCCAGACCCTGCATGCCGAGGCGGCCGACGCCCATCGCTTTCCCGCCTCCGTCACCAAGGTGATGACGCTCTATCTGCTGTTCGAGCAGATCGAAGCCGGCCGCTTCTCCCTGCAGTCGCCGCTGCGCGTCTCGACGGAAGCCGCCAGCCAGCCGCCCTCGAAGATCGGCGTGCGCCCCGGCTCCACCATCACCGTCGAGGAGGCGATCCGCGCCCTCGTCACCAAGTCGGCCAACGACGTCGCCGTCGTTATCGCCGAGAACATCTCCGGGTCGGAAGAGGCCTTCGGCCAGCTCATGACCCGCAAGGCCCGCGCCATCGGCATGAGCCGCACGACGTTCCGCAACGCCTCGGGCCTGCCCGACGCCGAACAGATCACCACGGCGCGCGACCTCGCCACCCTCGGACGCGCCATCCAGGATCACTATCCCACCTATTTCCGCTACTTCCAGACCTATTCCTTCGCCTATCGCGGCGTGAACTTCCGCAACCACAACCGCCTTCTCGGCCGCGTCGAGGGCGTCGACGGCATCAAGACGGGCTATATCCGCGCCTCCGGCTTCAACCTGCTGACCTCCGCCCGCCGCGGCCAGCGCCAGATCGTCGCCGTGGTGATGGGTGGCCGCACCGGCGGCGCCCGCGACGCCCGCATGCGGCAGCTGGTCGATGCCAACTTCCCGCGCGCCTATGCCGGCGCCCGCACCGCCCCGATGATCGCCCGCGCCGCCGAACCCGCGCGGCCGCAGACCCGTATCGCGGTTGCCGCCCAGGTGCCCGTGCCGGGCCGCCGCCAGCCGGTCGCAGCCCCCATGCCGATCACTCCGATGGCCGCCGCCGTCATCACCGCCGGCCAGACCCGCGGCGGCGCCTCCACCGGCGCTTCGGCCGCGGCCCCCGTCACCGCCAACGCCCAGCCGCACCGGCAGGTGATCCAGGCCGAGGTGGCGCCGCCTCCGGCTGCCGCGGCGATGCTCTCATCCGCCGCCTCGCGTCCGGCTATCGCACCCGGCAACCCCAATCCGCGCCCAGGCGTGCTGGGCACGATCAACGCCTCGCAGCTGACCACCGCCTCGGTCGCCCCGCGGCCCGTGCAGATGGCCTCTCCCGGCAGCGCTCCCGTCGCCGAGGCCGCTCCGCGCCGGCGCGGCGAATGGTCGATCCAGATCGGCGCCTTCCCTACCGAGGGCGCGGCGCAGGACACGCTCAAGGAAGCGCGCGAGGCCTCCGGCCGCCAGCTCGGCGCCGCCGATCCCTACACGGAGAAGGTCGAGGCCCGCGGCATGACGCTGGTGCGCGCCCGTTTCGCCGGTTTCGACAGGCCGGGCGCGGACGCCGCCTGCCGTGCCCTCAAGGCCCAGGACTTCGACTGCATCCCGGTCCGCAACTGACGGACCGGCCTCATCCGGATGACACGTGTTTCAGGAGTTCCGGCGATGACGTTCCAGGAGGGTGTCCTTGGCCTGGTTGACACGCGAGGCGAGCCACGTCGAGCCGCCCTGGTCGGGGTGCAGCTTCTTCATCAGCGCGCGATGCGCGCCGCGGATGGCCTCCTCGTCCGCCCCGGGCTGAAGGCCAAGGATCTGGTAGGCCTCCTCCTCGGTCATGGCGCTCGAAGCCGCCGGGCCGCCCTGCCCCGCACCCGCATAGCCATTTCCGTGTTCACGCCAGCCGGGCTCCCGGCGGTCAAGATAAGCCTCGAGTAGCTGCGCGCTTTCCGCGTCGATCTCGGCGAAGGCCTGGATCAGCCGCGGCACCGGGATCTGCTCCAGCGCCTGGCCGGCGAGCGAGCCGGCAAGGATCCGGCCGGTCATGTGCCCGGTATCGATATCGAGCACCATCTCGACGAAGCGCGACCTGACCGTCGACGACTGGCTGGGCGTCTTCTGTCCCGCCTGCCCCCATCCCGACAGCATGGCCTGCCCCGGCACGAGGCCGAGCAGCGTCGCGCCGGCCAGAAAGGCGGGCAAGGCCATCTCCCAGCGCCCGCGCGCCAGAAGGAACAGCCCGAAGGCGATTGCGGCGACGCCGCCCACCTTCTTCATCTGGTTCGACAGCCATTTGGGATTGGCGCCCAGGATCTGGTTGAGGGCGCCCGAAAAGACAATGAGCGCGATCAGGCCCGCGATGAAATAGGTCATGGGTCGCGTCTATAGCGTTTTCGAGCGAGTTGGGCACCGGTTCGCGTGAAGAAAACGCGGGAGCATGGCACCCTAACCCATCTGCCCGAGCAGGAGTTGCGCGCCGCGCGAGCCTTTCGCCGCATCCGCCAGCGCCAGCCGGCCACCGGAGGCAAAGGCCGCGACCGCCTTGAGGAGTTCCGCCAATTGCGAGGCTGCGCCGGGGTCGAACCGGGCGAAGGCGCCCCGCGTGATCCTTGCGATCTCGCGATAGGCATGCTCGGCCACCGGATCGCCGCCCTCCAGAAAGGTGAAGACCGGCACCTTGGCCATGGCGAGGCGGCCCGCCTTGCCGCAGAGGTCGTCGAGACTCTCCTCCATGGCATCGCCCACATAGACGACGGCGTGGATGCGGCGCGCGCCCGCCTCCTCCGCAGCATGCGACAGGATGCGGCCGATCTGCGTCTGGCCGCCGATGCAGGAGACCTTGCGCATGAGATCCTTCAGGCGCGCGGCATCGGCCACCCAGCCCGAAGAACGGCATTCGCCCATGCCACGGAAGAAGACGAGCTGGATGTCCAGCGTGCCGACCTTCGCGGCCTCCGTGAACATCTGGCCGGTGATCTCCTGGGCCATGCCCCAGGTCGGCTCGCGGCTTGCGGTCGCATCCAGGGCGAAGACGAGGCGCCCGCGCTCGCCGGGCACCTTCGGCGGGCCGACTGCGGCCGCCGTCTTCAGGAAGGCGGAGATATCGGCCGCGCCGGACACGGACACTCCGCCGGTGCCGCGTCCTGCCGGAGTGGTGGCCCCGCCGGTGCCGGGGGCGATGGGATTCTTCTGCGTCATGGGCTGAATTTGGCGCAGGCGGCGTCGAATGCAAGTCGTCATCGATGGCGGACGCCGTCAGCGGTCTAGGCCACCACCGGCGTTGCCCTGCGCCGCCGGCGCGCTAGCTTCCACGCCATCGTCCTCAGACACGGTGATCGCGATGACCCATCCCTCCCGACGCCTGATGCTCTCCGGCGGCCTTGCCACCCTGTCAGGCGCTGCCCTCGCCCAGACGCAGCATTCCCAGCACGGCCCGCATCATCCCCACCGCGACGGCCAGTTCGAGCGGCTCAACGCCCCCGGCCGCGTCGATATCCCCGACATCCATCACAGCCAGGTCTATTCGGCGAGCCCGGTCCCCATGGCCGCCCATCCCGGCCGCTGGACGCCGCGGGCGCCCCTCCCCATCCCGCGCACCGAAATGGCCTGGGCGGTCGGCCGCGAGGGGCGCATGCACCTCGTCGGCGGCTATGCCGAGCAGCGGGTCGACCGCCCCTATCACCATGTCTACGATCCCGCCGCGAACAGCTGGATCGCCGCCGCCGAGGTGCCGCGCGGTGCCAACCATGTCGGCGTCGCTGTCTCCGGCACGAAGCTCTATGCCATCGGCGGCTTCATCGAGCAGAACCGCACGCCCCATGCCGAGTGCTTCGTCTGGGGCGCCGACGGCGACCGGTGGACAGCGATCCGCCCCCTCCCTGAGGCCTGCGGCGCCATCGCCTGCGTCAATATGGGCGAGCGCATCCATGCCATCGGCGGCGCCGTCGGCACCACCTTCGCCAATCGCAAGTCGATCGACTGGCACCTGGTCTATGACCCGAAGGACGACCGCTGGACGAAGCTCGCCCCCATGCCGCTCGGCCGCGACCATACCGGCATCGTCGCCCTGAACGGCCTCATCCATCTCATCGGCGGGCGCGTCGACAGTTTCCACACCAACTCCGTCCTCCATCACGTCTATGATCCGAAGGAGGACAAGTGGACGGCGCGCAACCACATGCCCACCGCCCGCTCCGGCCACGGCGCCGTGCTCTATCGCGGCAGGATCTTCTGCATGGGCGGCGAGGGCTGGAACCGCGTCTATGGCCAGAACGAGGCCTATGACCCGGTCGCCGACAAATGGGAGGCCTACGCCCCCATGCTCACCCCGCGCCACGGCATGGGGGCGGTCGCCATCGGCGATGCCATCTACGTCGCAGGCGGCGGTCCGCAGATGGGCGGCGGCGTGAAGAGCGCCATCCACGAGGCCTTCACGCTCGCCT
>CAZEZD010000084.1:0-9640 GCA_964516115.1 uncultured Hyphomicrobiales bacterium | reverse complement strand
AGGCCGCGCACCGGCACCGCCACGCTGTCGGGATCGCCGAGATAGCGGGCCCGGTCGGCATAGGCGAGCTTCATCGCTTCCACCATCAGGTGGATCGTCCCGGCGCTGTTGTGGCCGCGCGAACCCAGATCCATGGGCTCCAGCAGGTTCAGCATCTGCACGAGATGCACGCCCCCCGAGGAGGGCGGCGGCATGGAGGCGATCGCATAGCCCTTGTAGCTGCCGCGCGCCACGTCGCGGATCACCGGCCGGTAGGCGCGCAAATCCTCCGTCGTCATGATGCCGCCGTGCTGACCGAGCGCCGCGACGATGCGCGCCGCAGTCGCGCCCTCGTAGAAGCCGGCCGGGCCCTGCTGGGCGATGGCCTCCAGCGAGCGGGCGAGGTCCTCCTGCACGAGCAGGTCGCCATGGCCGGGCGCCGTGCCGTCGACCTTCAGGAAGATGCGGCGCGATGAGGGGAACCGGCCGAGGCGGGTTGCGGCGCGCGGCAGGGAATCGGCGAGGTCCTCGTCGACCGTGATGCCATCGCGGGCCAGCCGGATCGCCGGCGCGACGAGTTCGGCCAGCGACAGCCGTCCCGAGCCGTAGCGCCGGTGCGCCTCGGCAAGGCCGGCCACCGTTCCCGGCACGCCGGCGGCGAGCCCGGAATCGCGGGAGAGCCGCGGATCCGGCTCGCCGTTGGGGCCGAGGAACATGGTCGGCGTCGCCGCCTGCGGCGCCGTCTCGCGGTAGTCGATGGCCACCGTCTCGCCGCGCTCGGCGAGGTGCACGAGCATGAACCCGCCGCCGCCGAGATTGCCCGCCCGCGGCAGCGTCACGGCCAGCGCAAAACCGACGGCGACCGCCGCATCCACCGCATTGCCGCCGCGCTTCAGGATCTCGACGCCGACCCGTGTCGCGCGCGCCTCCTGGCTCGCCACCATGCCGTTCGGGGCGAGCGCCGGATGGACCCGCGCCGCCTCGGAGATGATCGGCCAGGACGATTGCGCCGGACCAGGAGCAAGCTGCGCCATCGCGGCATGCGACATCAGCACCAGGACCGCAACGGCGACGAACTTTCCAAACCGCATGCGCATGTCCCCTGTCGACGCACCACCGCCCCGCGCCTGCGCCCCTTGGCAAGCGGCCGGCGAACGCCATGATGCAACCGGTTGCGGAATTGAGTCGGTCACTTCCGCGCGACGTCATAAGAACAAGCGCTGCGAGACCCGTCCATGGCCGCCCCCGATCGCCTGCCGCCCATCCCGCCCTCCGCCTACACGCCCGACCAGGAGGCCGCCGCCGCGGATTTCCGCAAGCGGCGCGGGGTCGAGCCCTTCGGCCCCTATGCGCCGCTGATGCGCTCGCCGAAGGTCATGATCGACGTCGAGGCCCTCGGACGGCGCCTGCGCTACGGCTCCTGCCTGTCCGAGGACCTGAAGGAGATGGCCATCTGCCAGGTCGCCCGCTCCTACTCGCAGCAGTTCGAATGGTCGGTTCACGCCATGGAGGCGGAGAAGGCCGGCGTGTCGAAGGACATTCTCGCCGCGCTCGCTGACGGCCGGCGGCCGGACGCCATGTCGGCCGACGAGGCCCTGATCTACGATGCGGTCGCCGAGCTCCTCGCGACGAAGCGCTGGTCGGATACGACCTATGCGCGGATCGTCGCCCGGCACGGCGAGCAGGGTGCGGTGGAAATCCCGACCCTGGTCGGCATCTACTCGCTGCTGGCGCTCGTCCTCAACGTCGCCCGAACGCCTGCCGACGGACCCGAGGGCCTTCCCCGCTGGCCCGAATAGTCAGCGCCTCTCCCGTGAATTCCGCATCGCGTGCAGCCCCCCGCTAACCACCGCGACGCCCGACGCTTCCGTTCTGCGCGGAACCTGCCCAAGGTCATTATCATGCTACCCCCGGTCACCGTCTCGGACGAGACCACCGACAAGCCGGCGCCCCGCCCGGCCATCGTCGGCTGGGTGCTTTTCGACTGGGCGGCGCAGCCCTATTTCACGCTGATCAACACCTTCGTCTATGCGCCCTTCTTCGCCAGCGCCGTCGCCGCCAATCCGGTTGAGGGTCAGGCCATGTGGGGATTTGCCACCAGCGCGGCCGGCATCGCCATCGCCCTGCTCTCGCCGGTTCTCGGCGCCATCGCCGACGCATCCGGCCGGCGCAAGCCGTGGATCGCCGCCTTCGGCCTCTTGCTGATCGTCGGGGCCTCGCTCCTCTGGTTCGGCCGCCCCGGCGCGCCGGAGACCATCGCCCTCGTGCTCGTCGCCTTCGTGCTGGCGACCATCGGCGCCGAATTCGCCACCGTCTTCAACAATTCCATGATGCCGACCCTGGTGCCGCCCGAGCGCATCGGGCGGCTCTCCGGCCTCGGCTGGGCCGTCGGCTATGTCGGCGGCATGATGTCCCTCATCTTCATGCTCGGTTTCCTCGTCGCGAGCCCCGAGACCGGCCGCACCCTCATCGGCCTCGATCCGCTCTTCGGCCTCGATCCGGCCCAGCGCGAGGGCGACCGCGCCGCAGGGCCTCTGACGGCGCTGTGGTTCATCGTCTTCGTCATCCCGCTGTTCCTGTTCACCCCCGACGTTCCCGCCCGCATGGGGATGGGCGCCGCCGTGCGCTCCGGCTTCTCGAGCCTCAAGGCGACGGTGAAGGAGGTCCGCCGGCACCGCAATGTGCTCATCTTCCTCCTCGCCAACATGATCTACATGGACGGACTGGTGGCGCTCTTCGCCCTCGGCGGCATCTATGCGGCCGGCGTGTTCGGCTGGACCACCATCGAGATCGGCCTCTTCGGCATCCTGCTCACCATCACCGGCACGGCGGGTGCGCTGCTCGGCGGCCGGCTCGACGATACCATCGGCTCGAAGCGGGTGATCCTCGGCTCGATCTTCTTCCTCACCTTTGCCGTCGTCACGATCCTGCTGATCGGCCCGGGCCACGTCTTCTTCATCTTCCAAACGACGCCGCCGGCACCTGGCGACGGCCTGTTCGCGACCGCGCCCGAGCGGGTCTATCTCGTGCTCGGCGGGCTGATCGGGGCGGCGGCCGGCCCGCTGCAGGCGGCCTCGCGCTCGCTTCTGGTGCGCCTCGCGCCGCGCGAGCAGATCGGCCAGTTCTTCGGGCTCTTCGCCCTGTCGGGCAAGGTGACGGCCTTTGTCGGGCCGTTCCTGGCGAGCGTCGTGACGCTGGCGCTGAATGACCAGCGCGCCGGGCTCGGCATGCTGGCCATCATGTTCCTCATCGGGGCGAGCGTCCTCGCCTTCGTCAGGACCGAGCGCGCGGTCTCCGCCGCACGCTGAGCCATCAGCGTGGACCGCTCCACGGCGGCACCGAACCGCCGAAGCCGGCGGGCTGGGTCGGGGCCTGCTGACCCATCAGCATCTCCACCGTCACCGCCGTGCCGGACACCGACACCATCAGCATCGACTTGCCCAGCGTCTCGTAGTCGATGTCGATGCCGACGATGGCATTGGCGCCGAGGCGCTGGGCCTCCGCCATCATCTCCTGGAACGCCGTGTTGCGGCCGTCGCGCAGCACCGTCTCGTAGGACCCGGCCCGGCCGCCGACGATGTCGCGGATCGAGGCGAAGAAGTCGCGGAAGATGTTGGCGCCGAGGATGACTTCGCCTGTGACGATGCCGTTGTAGCGGATGATCCGGCCACCCTCGAGGGTCGGCGTCGTGGAAAGCAGCATGGTGTGGGGTCTCCCTTGGTCGCCCGCCGCCAATGTAGGGGCTCGGCCTCAATGTCGGAAGTGGCGCACCCCGGTGAAGACCATGGCAAGACCCGCTTCGTCCGCTGCCGCAATCACCTCGTTGTCGCGCATCGAGCCGCCCGGCTGGATGACGGCGGTGGCGCCCGCCTCGACGGCGGCGAGCAGGCCATCGGCGAAGGGGAAGAAGGCGTCGGAGGCAACCACCGAGCCCTTCGTGAGCGGCACGGCCCAACCCCCGGCCTCGGCTGCATCCTGCGCCTTGCGGGCGGCGATGCGGGCGGAATCGACCCGGCTCATCTGGCCGGCGCCGACGCCGACGGTGGCGCCGTCCTTCGCATAGACGATGGTGTTCGACTTGACGTGCTTGGCGACGCGGAAGGCGAAGCGCAGGTCCGTCAGTTCCTGCGCCGTCGGGGCACGCCTGGTCACGACCTTGAGGTCCATGGTGTCGATCACCGCATTGTCGCGCGACTGCACGAGCAGGCCACCGGCCACGGTCTTGACCGTGATGCCCGGCGCCTTGGGGTCGGGCAGGCCGCCGGCGATGAGCAGGCGCAGGTTCTTCTTGGCGGCGACGATGGCCTTCGCCTCGTCCGTCGCGTCGGGAGCGATGATGACCTCGGTGAAGATCTCGACGATCTTCCGCGCGGCTTCCGCGTCGAGCGTGCGGTTCAGCGCCACGATGCCGCCGAAGGCCGAGACGGGGTCGCAGGCCAGCGCCTTCTCATAAGCGGAGAGCAGGTCCGCTCCCTCCGCGACACCGCAGGGGTTGGCGTGCTTGATGATGGCGACCGCGGCCGTGCGGGCGGGGTCGAACTCGCCCACCAGCTCATAGGCCGCGTCGGTGTCGTTGAGGTTGTTGTAGGACAGTTCCTTGCCCTGCAGCTGGTGGATCGTCGCCACGCCCGGCCGCGGTGTCGCGTTCTGGGGCGTCTTGTAGAATGCCGCCCACTGGTGCGGGTTCTCGCCGTAGCGCAGCGACTGCGCCAGCGTTCCGCCGAAGGCGCGATAGGGCGTCACGGTCTCGTCGAGTGCGTCGAACAGCCAGTTGGAGATCGCCGCGTCATAGGCCGCCGTGCGGGCATAGGCCTTGGCGGCGAGGCGCTTGCGCAGGTCCGGCGTCGTCGCGCCGCCGTTCGCCTTCATGGCGTCGACGACGGCGGCGTAGTCCGCGGCATCGACCACCACGGTCACCGCCTCGTGGTTCTTCGAGGCGGCGCGGATCATGGCGGGACCGCCGATGTCGATGTTCTCGATCGTGTCGTCCCATGACGCGCCGCGGGCGATCGTCGCCTCGAACGGATAGAGGTTCACAACCAGGAGGTCGATCGGCAGGATGCCGTGGGCCTTGGCGGCGGCCTCGTGCTCGGCATTGCCGCGGATGGCGAGAAGGCCGCCGTGGACCTTCGGATGCAGCGTCTTCACGCGCCCGTCCATCATCTCCGGGAAACCGGTGAGGTCGGCCACCTCGGCCACCGCGAGGCCCGCATCCTTCAAGGTCTTGAACGTCCCGCCCGTCGAGACGAGGGCGACGCCGAGAGCGGCGAGATCGCGGGCGAAATCCACGATGCCGGCCTTGTCGGACACGGACAGAAGGGCACGGGCGATGGGAGAAGCGGTCGGCACGGCTGGCGGCTCCGGCGGGCGTGATGGGGATGCCGGGCGCTCTAGCACGCGCGCCGCGCCGCCGAAACCGCTTTCGGCGCGGGTTCGCCCCGCCATTGGTCGATCACAGCGGCAGTTGGGGCTCCGGATCGCCGGACCCGGTCCGGCGCGGTCGCATCAACCGCTCCAGTGTCCAGCCGACCTGGGGGATCGCCGCCGAGGACGCAACGCTGACGGTGAGCTGGAGGGTGCGGCGCGGCCCCTCGGCCTGCGCCAGCGCGACACTCTCCTCGACGCCGATCGGCTGGTCCGCCGCGAAGCGCCAGCCTTCGCCGCTCGGCAGGCGGAGGAGCACCGCCCGCAGATTCTCGGTGGGGATCAGTTGGACGGCCGGGTGGAGGTGAAACCGCGCGGTCCAGGGCCGGTCCGATCCGCTGATCCGGTCGATGCCGTCAAGCCGGTCGCCGCTCGCCGACAGGGCGAGGGAGCGCTTGTGAATCACCCCCTCGCGGTCGAGATAGCCGTCATGGCTCGCCTCGACGACAAGCGCCTTGCGGGACATCGCGATGCGGCGCGGCCCCGACAGGATCAGGCCCTGGCTGTAGAGGCCTCGCCCGAGCCTTGCGGAGGAGCGCTGCGCCACGCCGACCGTCGAATGGGCCGCCGTCTTGCGGGCCTCGCTCCGCCAGGTGGCGCGGTGGATGGTGGGAACGCCGCAATTGATGACGACGAGTTCGCGCCCGGCCGAGAACTCAAAGGCGAGGCAGCCGGCATGGGCGGTGGCGCTGTCCCGCGCCGGCGGCGGCCTGCCGACATCGGCCAGCAGGATGCTCGTCCCCGCCTGCAGCCGCTCGTAGCCGCCGTGCGGGGCCGAGCCGGGCACGAGGCCGCGCGTCTCGTCATAGGCCAGCGCCGTGGCCACCTGGTCGATGGCCGTCGGCCCCATGCCGTTGAAGCGCGCCAGCGCGCCGTCGCCGAGCTGGAAGAAGCGGATCATCGGCATCATGCGGTCGACGGCGATGAGGATGGCCGGCGGCGGGGTGACGTTGCGGGCGGGAAAGAGCTGGCGCAGCGGCAGAAGATCGAGGACGAGGCCGACCAGCACACCGGGATCGCGGCTGATATGGCAGCCGTCGGCGAGGATCTGCCGATCGAGTTCATCGGCCAGTCGGCGGGACGTCCGGGCGAGCAGCCGCGCCTCTCCCTCCATGCACAGGCCGGCGGTAACGAGCGTGATCAGCACCAGCAGCCGGTCGGGTCCCGGAGCGAGCCTCGGCACAGCCAGTTCGAGTTGGCGAACCTGGCGCCACAGGGCGCGCGAGAAGCGCCGGTAGAAGACCTGGTCGGCGCCGGCCAGCAGCAGGCCGGAGGCGGCGAACCAGGCGCGCAGCCGCTCGGCCGCCAGCAGCGGCGAGGTCCCGTGGGGATAGCCTCGCGCATTCGCCTCGATCCAGGACATGACCCGCCGGCGGGCGGTCTCGGCTGCCTCCGGCGTCCCCGACGCCCTGAGGTGCCGGAGCCAGGAGAAGGAGGCGAGGGCCTCCGCCCATTCGAGGGTCGGCGGCTCGGCGGCGAAAGGATCCTCCGCCGTGACGATCTGGCCGGCAAAGACATGAACCCCGGCGGCGATCTCGTCGGCCCGCACCGGGTCCGTCGTGCGCAGGTCCTGCGGTACGAGGATGAGGGCCGGCGCAGGCGTCGCGCCCATCGCCAGGCGCAGGGCTGCCGGCCAGGTCGACGTGGCGCGCAAGGCACGCAGGCCCGCCTCCACGACCAGCGCGAGCGCCTCCCGCCGCTCCGCAAACCACGCCCGCACGCCTGATCGCAAGACGATCCGCCTCCCCGCCGGCCGCCGCGCCCGATTTTGGGGTAATTTGCTACCTCAGCGGCCTGTTCTTTCCATGAAGCCACATGTGGATTTCCAAGGCATTAACCATTTCGCTGTTTGATGCGGACATGCCGGGTGGCGCCGTCCGGCCCGTTGGTCCTGGAGTTGTGTACCGTGTCCCGATCGACCCTGCCTGCCGCCGCCGTGCTTCTCGCCATCGCCGCCACGCCGGCATGGACCCAGGAGCGGGTCTCCGGCCGCTACGAGATCCTGATCGGCGGGCTCCAGGTGGGCATTGCCGGGTTCGAGGGCCGCATCTCGCAGGACAGCTACCAGGCCTCGGTATCATTGCGCCTGTCGGGCGTATCGCGCGTCGTCGCCTCCGGCCGCGGTTCGGCCATGGCCTCGGGCCGCATCGCCGGCGCACGCGCCGTTCCGGCCAACTACACGCTGACGCTCAACACGACCCAGCAGAACGACGCCATCCGCATGGCGATGTCCGGCGGCGCGATCCGCTCGCATTCGGCCGAGCCGGCACGGCCCGCCATGCCCGATGAGGTGCCCCTGACCGCCGCCCACAAGCAGGGCGTGCTCGATCCGCTCTCGGCCGGCTTCTTCTTCGTTTCGGGTTCGGGACCGACCGTCTCGCCGGAGGCCTGCGGCAAGACCTTTCCGGTCTTCGACGGGCGCCAGCGCTACGACCTCTCCTTCTCCTTCGCCCGCACCGAGACGCTGAAGGTCGCCGGTTATGACGGCCCCGCCGTCGTCTGCAACGCCCGCTACCGCGCCATCGCCGGCCACCGCCCGGCGGTGACGGCTCCGATGGAGGCGAACCGCGACATGCAGATCTGGCTCGCGCCGGTCGCCGGCACGCGCGCCCTCGTGCCCGCCCGCATCACCATCCGCACGCCTGTCGGAATGGCCGAGATCCAGCCGACCCGCCTTGAGCTCGGCGCCCCCTCGACCACGGCGTCCATCCAGCGCTGACAGGCATCTGCGCCTGCCGTCTGGGCATATTGCCGCATTCTTGCGCAGGAACCGGCGGCTGCCTCAAAAATCGGTTGCCGGACGTTACGGCATGGTCTTTGCTGCCTGGAGACGAGCGCGGTGTCCGGTCGGTTGCCCCGACGCGGTCACCGTCCGGCCATGCCCCCCGGGTTAGGCTTCCGACATCCCGACCGCCAGAAGGCCAGTCCATGACCGAGTATCGCTTTCGCCCCACCCGCCGCGCGGCCCTGAAGCTCGCCGGCGCCGCCTCCCTTGCCCCGCTCTTCGCTCCCGCCGTTCATGCCCAGGCCACCGCCAATGTCCGCTTCACCCTGGACTGGCGCTTCGAGGGTCCCGCCGGTCTCTTCCTGATGGCCCTGGAGAAGGGCCATTTCCGCGCCGAGGGTCTGAACGTCACCATCGACGCCGCCTCCGGCTCGCGCGAGGGCGTCACCCGCGTCGCCTCCGGCACCTACGACATGGGCTTCGGCGACATCAACTCGATGATCCGCTTCCGCGACGAGAATCCGACCGTCGACGTCAAGGGCGTGATGATGGTCTATGATCGTCCGCCCTTCGCCATCGTCGGCCGCAGGTCGCGCGGCATCACCGCCGACGTGAAGAGTCTGGAAGGCAAGAAGTTCGGCGCCCCGGCACCCGACGCCGCCTACGCCCAGTGGCCGATCTTCAAGGCCGTCAACAATCTCGACGATTCCAAGATGAAGTTCGAGAACGTCGGCTTCCCCGTGCGCGAGCCGATGCTCGCCTCCGGCGAGGTGGACGCCATCTTCGGCTTCGCCCACTCCTCCTACATCAACCTGAAGTCGCGCGGCGTGCCGGACGCCGACATCATCGTGCTGCACATGTACGACTATGGCGTCGACCTCTACGGCAACGTGCTGATGCCGAGCCCCGCCTTCCTGAAGGACAAGCGCGACCAGGTCGCCGCCTTCAACCGCGCCGTGGTGAAGGGTATCCGCGATTGCATCGCCGATCAGGCGACCGCCGTGAAGCTGGTGTTGGCCCGCAACGACGTCGCCCGCCAGGAGACCGAGGCCGAGCGCCTCAAGATGTGCATCGACAACTACGTCATGACGCCGTTCGTGAAGGCCAACGGCGTTGGCGGCATCGATCCGGCGCGCATGGCCAAGGCGATCGACCAGATCGGCCTGACCTTCACCTACAAGAACAAGCCCAAGGCCGAGGACGTCTTCGTCTCCGACCTGTTGCCGGCGGCGGCCGACCGCAAGCTGGCCTGAGGCTTGCTACGCCGATGACTTGCGGGGGCGGGAATGCCCCTGCCCCAATCCTGCGCCGATGCGCCGCCTCGAAAGCGACTCTCCTTGCGTCCCTTCGTCGAACTCACCGGCGTAAGCCACACCTATGCGACCGGCGGCACTCTGGCCGTCGACGGGCTGGACATCAGGGTCAATGAGGGCGAGTTCGCCGCGGTGGTCGGACCGTCGGGCTGCGGCAAGTCCACGCTGATGAAGCTGGCGACCGGCCTGCAGTTCCCGC
>CAZEZD010000083.1:0-9654 GCA_964516115.1 uncultured Hyphomicrobiales bacterium | reverse complement strand
CCAGCGCCTTCTGCAGGTCCTTCAACTGGGCGTCGAGCCCGTCGGCGGCATCGCGCACCCAGAGGCGGAAGTCGGTCGCCACCTGGTCGTTGCGCGAGCGGGCCGTGTGCAGCCGCCCGGCCGGCGCGCCGATGATCTCGGCGAGTCGGGCCTCCACGTTCATGTGGATGTCCTCGAGGCTGCGCCTGAAGACGAAGCTGCCGCCCTCGATCTCGGCCAGAACCTGGTCGAGGCCCCTGGTGATCGCGGCTTCGTCATCGCGGCTCACGATGCCTTGTTCGGCCAGCATGGCGACGTGGGCTTTCGAGCCGGCGATGTCCTGCCTATACAGACGCTTGTCGAAGTCGATCGAGACGTTGATGTCCTCCATCACGGCGGCCGGGCCCGAGGCGTAGCGGCCGCCCCACATGGTGTTGCCGGATTGGTCGGCTTTGGTCATCGTCGCGTCCCTGATGAAGAAGGAGTTCGCTGAAGTGTCTCGCGCCAGAATGACCATCCTCGCGGCAGGACTGATCGGACTGTGCGCCGGCGCTGTGGCCTTCTACTGGACAGGCGGCCCCGCGCGCAATGCGTCGGCGCAGGCCTGCACGGCGGCGCGAAGCGTCGCAGGCAGCCTGATGCCGCTGGCGCGCGGCGAACTTGCGGCTTTCCGCGTGACCGAATCCCCGATGATCGCGCCCAACGTCACCTTCAAGACGCCCGATGGCCGCTCCCTGACGCTCGCCGATTTCCGCGGCCGCATGGTGCTGCTGAACCTCTGGGCCACTTGGTGCGCGCCCTGCCGGCACGAGATGCCCGCTCTCGACCGGCTGCAGCAGACGCTGGGCGGAGACAGGTTCGAGGTGGTCGCCGTCAACATCGACACCCGCAACCCCGACCGTGCCGCCACATGGCTCACCGAGAACGGCATCCGCCACATGGCGAACTATTCCGACACCAGCGCCCGCATCTTCCAGGACCTGAAGACCGCCGGCCGCGCCTTCGGCATGCCGACGACGCTGCTCATCGACGCCAATGGCTGCGAACTCGGATTCCTCGCCGGTCCCGCCGAGTGGGCGAGCGACGACGCCATGACACTCATCCGCACCGCGCTTGGCACCTGACGCGACCCAGACCCGACATGACAGACATCGCCGCGCGCCGCGCCGCCCTCTTCACCCTGTTCGACCGCCTCGGCATCGTCACCACCACCCATGAGCACGAAGCCGTGTTCACGGTGGCCGAAAGCCAGCACGTCAAGGACAGCATCCCCGGCGGACACACCAAGAACCTCTTCCTCAAGGACAAGAAGGGTCGGCTGTTCCTCGTCGTCGCCCTCGGCTCGGCGGTCATCGACCTGAAACGCCTGCACGAGGTCATCGGGGCCTCCGGCCGCCTCTCCTTCGGCTCGGGCGAACTGCTGGAGGAGGTCTGGGGCGTGAAGCCGGGATCGGTGACGCCGTTCGGCGCCATCTGCGATGCGGACCGGCGTGTCGCGGTCGTGCTCGATGCGGCGATGATGGAGCACGAGATTCTCAACTACCATCCGCTGGAGAACACCGCGACCACCAGCATTTCCCGGGCGGATCTGGTGGCCTTCCTGCGCGCCACCGGCCACGAGCCGCGCATTCTCCCCTGCAGCCAGCCGGCCTGAGCGCCGCCAATCGGCGGATGCCGCGATCACGCGGCGGTGAGACATGCCACCATACCGCCCCATTTCGGCCCCGGTGGGGCCAAGACGCAGGGCGAGCCTGCCCCCGTTGCCCCGTCGCCTGATCGACGCTGCTCCGGACTCTTCAGCCCCCCAGCCCCCCGGGGTGTCGTCCGATCAGGCCGGGTGCCATCGGTTCTGCCGATGGCCAAACGTTCGGTCATCCCCTCCGACGCGAACGTGCGGGCCGGCGCTTATGCGCCGGCCCGTTTCTTTTCCTGGCACCCGTCCAGCTTGTCGATGGTCGCAAGGGGCCTATCTCGCAGGGGGAGCAGTCGGAGGACGGCATGGCGACGAGACTGACCGATACGCAGCGCCGCGAGGCGCTCGCCTCCCTGTCCGGCTGGATCGAGACGGAGGGTCGCGACGCCATCACGCGCCGCTTCGCCTTCCGGAATTTCTCCGAGGCCTGGGGGTTCATGAGCCGCGTCGCTCTGGCGGCCGAGGCCATGGACCATCACCCCGAATGGTTCAACGTCTACCGGACGGTCGAGGTGACGCTCTCCACCCACGATGCGGGCGGATTGACGGAGAAGGACGTGAAGCTCGCACGGGCGATGAACGACATCGCCGGCATCTGAGCCGTCCCTACCGGTCGCAGGACCAGGTCATCACCGGCAGGCGCGCCTCCCGCTCGGCGATGAAGCCGCGCGCCGACCGCGCCGGCACTTCGACCTCGATCAGCCGGTCCGGCCCGAGTTCGACGACCTGACGCAGTCGCACCTTCTCGCCCGGTTCGAGACGCACGACCGGCTGTCCGCCGAGCGGCGCGTCGAGGAGGCTGGCGCCTTCAGCTGCGATCTCGATCTCGAAGGTCCGGCAGGCGGCGGACGGGGCTGTTGCGGCCGGTGGCGCATCGGCGGCGGGGATCGCCGGCACGGTGATGGGGACGGTGCGCACGACGCGCGGCGCCTCCGGTCCCGTCGCTTGCTGGGGCGGGGGTGGAGCGGAGCCGCCGCCCGTCAGGTTCAGGGTCGTCAGGGCTGCGAAGCCGAGAGCCGCGAGGGCGGCGACGACCAGCACGGCGAGCAGCCATTTCAGCCGGCCCGGCGATCCCCCCGGCACGCGGACCGACGCGTCACCGCCGCGCGCGGCATCGAGGTCCTTCTCAAGCCGGATCAGGGCCGACAGGTGCGAAATCTGTGCGTCGAGCTGATCGTACCAGCCGTCGAAATCGTCCGGAGCGGGGTCGTGGGCGCGATAGCTGCGGTCGAGGCCGTCAAGGCTCGCCCTCAGGTCGATATGCGGACCGGTCGGCGGCGCGCCGATATCCGTGCCGAAGCGCGTGATGGCGATGGCGAGGTCGTTCTCGGCGCGGGCGATGACGTCGCGCAGGGCGGCGCGGGTCTCGGCATTGATCCGGTGCGCCAGCCGCTTGAGCTGGCCCGGCGGGTCCGCCACCACCTTCAGTTCGGCGGCGGCCTGCCTGAGCGCCTCCTCGATGGTCCCGGACGGGCGCGACAGCCCTCCCATCCTCACACCGTAGGTGTCGAGCACGTGGAAGCGGTAGCGGTAGGCGGAGACGAGCGGGGCGACGTCCACGAGATCCGATCCGGGGGTTCAGGCCGTCATCGCGGCGCCGGTAAAGGGGCGCCGTCGCGACGGAGGACAGCGCCGTCCAGCGGGCGGCTGGCGACGCGGGATTCAATCATCATCGCATATACTCCCGGCTCACCGACCCGCGAGGCGAATGGCACCTGTGCTTTCAGTGATGGGCGGGCTTCGGGCAAAAGCGTGTCGAAAAGGAGCGCGGGCGCGACCCCGATATTGCCGTTGCCGCCGAACTCCGCCGACGTGCCACCATCGATGGTCATCCGCTCTCCTCGAATCGCCCACGAAACAGATGCGGCACTCCGCGTCAGGGTTGTGTAGGCGAAAGGCTCCCGCGACGCAAAAGCGCCATAGGGCGGTTTTCACCTGCGCCGGAGCGGGAAGTGCGGGACGCTGACGGGAAGCTGCCGCTGGCGGCTGAAGAACACGACGTCCCGGTTCTTCATGACGCCGACCAGCGCCGCGCCGGCCGCCAGCCCGCCGACATGCGCCCACCAGGCCGTCGCCCCGCCCTGAGCGGTCAGGAGGTGCCAGATCTGCAGCGTCACCCATGCACCGAGCGCAAGCCAGACCGGAATGGAGATCGGCAGGATGTTGAAGGCGAGGCCGAAGACCCTGACGCGCGGATAGAGCAGCAGATAGGCGGCCAGCACGCCGGAAATGGCGCCCGACGCGCCGACGAGCGGGGCCTGCGACGCCACGTTGAACAGGAGATGGGCGCCCCCTCCGACCAGCCCGCACAGGATGTAGAAGACGAGGAACCGCACATGGCCCATGGCATCCTCGACATTGTCGGCGAAGACCCACAGGAACAGCATGTTGCCGATCAGGTGCATCCAGCCGGCATGCATGAACATGTGGGTGAGCCATGTCGCCGAGGCCGGCACGACGACGAGCTGCGGGGCGAGGCTCGCGCGATCGGTGATGACAGCGGGAATGAGCCCGAGCCCCAGCGCATTGGCATTGGCTGTCTGCGCGGGAACCAGCCCGGTGGTGAGCAGGAACACCGCGACGTTGATGCCGATGAGCGCGAAGGTCACATAGGGCGCGGTGATGTGCCGGTGCGGATTGTGATCGGAGAGGGGGAGGAACATGAGGCCGAGACTAGCCCGGCGCGGCGAGGCCTGTCACCGGCGGGAAGCACGGGCGCTCTCGCGGCGCTTGATTTCCACCATATAAGAATTGTAGTTGCGGATGATGGAACGACGACGCTTGACCGCAGGCCCGGCAAGCGCCGACGGTGTCGCCCTCTCGTCAGGATATCGCCCATGACCGCCTCCAAGTCCCCCGGCCTCCAGCCGCGCACGCTCGCCGCCCAGGCCCTCGGCTGGGAGGAGGCGGAAACCCACGCCGTGGTGACTCCGATCCATGTCGCGACCACCTTCATCCGCGATCCCGACAACCAGTATCGCAACGGCTTCATCTATGGCCGCCCGGACAACCAGACGGTGCGCCAGTGCGAGGCCGTGCTGGCGGCGCTCGAGGAAGGTCCCGAGGCCCTGGTGCTCGGCTCGGGCATGTCGGCGGCGACCGCCGTGGTCATGGCCCTGCCGGCCGGCGCGCATATCGTCGCGCCGACGGTCATGTACTGGGCGCTGCGCAACTGGCTGATGAACGATGCCGTGACCTACGGCTATACGACGACCTTCGTCGACACGACCGACCTCGCCGCCGTGAAGGCCGCGATCCAGCCGGGTAAGACGAAGCTTGTCTGGCTGGAGACACCGTCCAACCCGCTATGGACCGTGTCCGACATCGCGGCCATCTCCGAGATCGCCCACGCGGCGGGCGCCATCTGCGCCGTCGATTCGACTGTCGCAACCCCGGTCTTCACCCGCCCGCTGACGCTCGGCGCCGACATCGTCATGCATGCCGCCACCAAGTATCTGAACGGCCATTCCGATGTGGTGGCCGGTGCGCTGGTGACCCGCGAGGTCAACGAGTTCTGGGCGAAGGTGCGCCGCGTGCGCTCCATGCACGGGCAGATCCTCGGGCCCTTCGAGGCTTTCCTCCTGATGCGCGGCATGCGCACGCTGCATGTGCGCGTCGAGGCGCAGGCGAAGGCGGCCCTCGCTCTCGCCGAGAAGCTGAAGGCCCATCCCCTGGTCGCCGATGTCCTCTATCCCGGTCTCTCCTCCCATCCGCAGCACGCGCTCGCGGCCCGGCAGATGACGGGCGGCTTCGGCGGCATGATGTCGATCCGCGTCAGGGCCGGCGAGCAGGCCGCCGTCTCCACCGCCGCCCGTGTCGAACTGTGGAAGCGCGCGACGTCGCTGGGCGGTGTCGAGAGCCTCATCGAGCACCGCGCCTCCATCGAGGGCGCCGGCTCGCCCTGCCCGACAGACCTGTTGCGACTGTCGGTCGGCCTGGAGGCGGTCGACGACCTTTATGCTGACATCGACCGGGCGCTGAGGGGCGCCAACACCTGACCGGCGTCAGTTGCCGCCGTCGAGCAGGCGGCGCGCGATGACCTGCGCCTGGATCTCGGCGGCTCCCTCGAAGATGTTGAGGATGCGGGCGTCGCAGAGGATGCGGCTGACCGGATATTCCAGCGCGAAGCCGTTGCCGCCGTGGATCTGCAGGGCGTTGTCGGCGGCTGCCCAGGCGACGCGGGCGCCGAGGAGCTTGGCCATGCCGGCCTCGAGGTCGCAGCGCCGGTCGAGGTCCTTCTGCCGGGCCGAGAAATAGGTGAGCTGGCGGGCGATCATCACCTCCACCGCCATCATCGCGATCTTGTCGGAGACGCGCGGGAAGGCGATCAGCGGCTTGCCGAACTGGATGCGCTCCTGCGCATAGCGCAGTCCGAGATCCATGGCCGCCTGGGCGACGCCGACGGCGCGGGCGGCGGTCTGGATGCGCGCCGCCTCGAAAGTCTGCATGAGCTGCTTGAAGCCCTGCCCCTCGACGCCGCCGAGGAGGTTCTCCGACTTCACCTCGAAGCCGTCGAAGGAGATCTCGTACTCCTTCATGCCGCGATAGCCGAGCACCTCGATCTCGCCGCCGGACATGCCCGGCGCCGGGAAGGGGGTCTCGTCTGTGCCGCGCGGCTTCTCGGCGAGGAACATCGAGAGGCCCTTGTAACCGGGCTCGCCCGGATTGGTCCGCACCAGCAGCGTCATCACGTCGGCGCGCACCGGATGGGTGATCCAGGTCTTGTTGCCATGGATCTTGTAGACGTCGCCCTCGCGCACGGCGCGGGTCTTCAGCGAGGCGAGGTCGGAGCCGGTGTTCGGCTCGGTGAAGACGGCGGTGGGCAGGATCTCGCCCGAGGCGATCTTCGGCAGCCAGTGGTCCTTCTGGGCGTCGGTGCCGCCGGCGAGGATGAGTTCGCAGGCGATCTCAGAACGGGTGCCGAGCGAGCCGACGCCGATATAGCCGCGGGAGAGCTCCTCGGAGACGACGCACATGCTCTCCTTGCCGAGGCCCATGCCGCCGAAGGCTTCCGGCAGCGTCAGGCCGAAAACGCCAAGTTCGGACAGCTTGGCGATGACGTCGAGCGGGATGTAGGCGTTCTTCAGGTGCCAGTCGTGGGCGTGGGGAATGACCTCGGCGAGCGAGAACTTGCGCATCTCGTCGCGGATGGCGAGCAGCGTCTCGTCGATGGCGGGATCGCCGAAATGGCCGGAGGATTCCTGCGCCTGGACGAGGGCGGCGAGGCGGGCGCGGTTGGCCGCCGTGTTGCCGGTGGCGATCAGGGTGTCGGCGGCGCCGGCGAAGCGGCGGGCGATGTCGGCGACCGACAGCCCGAGATCGGCGGGCCGGACGACCTCGCCCTGGTTCATCGGAATGCCGCCGGGGATCTGCGCGAGATATTCGCCGAGCCCGATGCGGACGATGAGCTCCTCCATCTCGCCGAAGGCGCCCGTCGCGCTCAGGCGCTCGGCATAGGAGGTGAGCTGCCTGACGCTCTCCACGTAGGTCGCAAGCCAGGCGAGGCCGTGGGTGGCGCGCTGTTCGCGCTCGATCGCGGCGCCAGAGATCCGTCCGCTTTCGGTCACGAGGGCGCGCACCGTCGTGGTGGCCTCGGCCAGCACGGCATCGACCGCGACCACGGCGCCCTGCGCCAGGTCGATCAGGTTCGCCGGTGCGTGCTTCTCGGCAAGAGCGGGGCTCATGGCGGTTCCCTCGGGTCGGACTTATCGTTGCTGCAACGCAAAATAACGCAGCGGGAGCGCGTTGCAATCCAACAAATGACCAGTGATCCGCCCTTCGCGCGTCACCCCTGCCGGGTCGCCAGCCACACGCCGATGGCCGTGACCGCCATGCCGACGAACTGCGTCGGGGTCAGCGTCTCGCCGAAGAAGAGGAAGGCCATGAGCGCCGACACGGCCGGGACGAGATAGATGTAGGCGGCCGCCCTCGACACTTCGCCGCGCCGGATCAGGTAGAGGAAGAGGCCGATGCCGCCGACCGACAGGGCGAGGACCGACCAGGCCATGGTGAGGACAAGCGTCTGGTTCCAGTCGGCTTCCACCTTTCCGAACAGCAGAAGCAGCGGCAGCATGGCCGCGGCCGCGGCCACATACTGCAGCGTCGTCGTCGTGCGCATGTCGCCGCCGGAGACGAAACGCTTCTGGTAGAAGGTGCCGGCGGTGACCGCCACCATGGCGAAGAAGTTGACCGTCAGCGGCGTCACGATGGCGTTGAAGACATCCGGCGAGACGCCGACGAGCTTCGGCATCAGCACCAGAACGATACCGGCAAAGCCCAGGGCGACGCCGACGCCCTGCCGCCACGTGATCCTTTCGCCGAGAATGGCGGGAGCGAGCAGCGCCGTCATCACCGGCTGCAGCCCCGCCATGATCCCCGACACGCCCGACGGCACGCCGTTCCTCACCGCCCACCAGACGCCGCCGAGATAGAGGGCGTGCAGCAGCACGCCCGACACCATGGCATGGCCGATCTCGCGTCCCGAGCGCGGCCATGGCGCGCGCATTGCGAAGGCGATGACTGCGATGACCGCGGCGGCGAGCGAGAAGCGCAGGAACAGGAACCACAGCGGGTCAGCATACCGCGCGGAGAAACCGGCCACGATCCAGCCTGTCGACCAGGCGAGGACGAAGAGAAGGGGAACGGCCCGCACCGCAAGCGACATGATGATCTCGGCAAGAGGGGCGCGGACCGTAGAAGGCGACCGATGAAAACTCAATCACCTCACGTTAGGGAAGGGAAAATGAGCTGCAACGCTCTGTAAAATAACGACAAACTCGCGCCGTATCGCTTCCCGCTAGCTGTTCCTTAACCACTGGCCGGCATCCTTGCCGCGCTACAAGCTGGGGAAACGTCTGAAAATGTCTGTCCGTATGCCCGCACTGTCGGTCCGCATGAGGATCGCGCTTCTCGCCATCGTGCCTATGGTCGGCGTCTTCGCCGCCGGCGGTTCCGCCTGGTACGGCCAGCGATCGGCGGCCAGCGCCTTCGAGGCCTATGACGGCTACGCCGGCCTTGCGACCGACGCCGCCCGCGTGCGGGCCAGCGTCCGCGACCTGCGCTTCGCCGCGGTCGACTATGCGGAACGCTACACGGAAACCGCTCCGACCCATTTTGCCCGCGCCCGCATGGAGGCGATGATGGCGCTGGGCGAGGCCCGGCGCAAACCCGAGGCTGCCGCCCTGCAGGGCGAGATCGAGCAGTCGCTGAAGCAGCTCGGCGAGGCGGCCACCGCCTTCGATCTCGTGCGCGTCACCATCGAGACCCTCGGCACGGACGACGCGTCCGGCCTGACCGGCCGGATGAACGAATCGGTCAAGACCCTGGAAGACCAGGCCCGCCGCGTCGCCGCCAATTTCGACGACGGTGCCGGCATCCTTGAGCAGGTGCTGCAGATGCGCCGGCACGAGAAGGACTTCATGCTGCGCGGCCTCGATTCCGATCTGGAGGCGTTCCGCCAGGCCCGCACCAAGTTCATCAACGAGGTCACCCGCTCTGTCGTCGCGCCGGCCACCAAGACCGAGCTCCTCAAGGCCGGCGAGATCTACTGGCCGGCTCTCGATTCCTACGTCGAGGGCAGCCGCACCGTGCAGCAGACCGTCGCCCAGCTCGACACCCTGCTGACCAACCTCGACCAGACCACCAACGTCCTCGTCGCCGCCGCCAATGACGGCAAGACGCGCGCCAACGAGGCCCGCCTCGAGGCGCAGTCCAAGACCCTGATGCTGATGATCGGCATCATTGCGGCGGTCGTCCTGCTCTGCGGCGCCATCGCCATGGTCCTCGGCCGTTCCATGACTCGGCAGATCGGCGGCATCACCGCCGCCATGCGGGAACTCGCCGCCGGCGACACCTCGGTCGCCGTCCCCTCGACGGAAGCGAAGGACGAACTCGGCGAGATGGCCCGGGCGGTTCTGGTCTTCCGCGACAATGCCATCGAGCGCGAGCGCCTGGCCGCCGAGCAGATCGCCGAGGTCGAGGCG
>CAZEZD010000082.1:0-9710 GCA_964516115.1 uncultured Hyphomicrobiales bacterium | reverse complement strand
GTCGGAGGTTCGAATCCTCTCACTCCGACCAATTTTCCTCACATCGCCATGTTGGTTTCGGTTCAGGGCGGAACTGTCGGAAGCCCCGCGGGTTCATTTGGCAGGAGGACTTCTGTCATGACCCATCACGACCCCCGCGATCCCGACCGCATCGCTCTCGAACCGACCCGCCTCGACGGCGGCCGCCGCCCCGACCTCGACCCGCCGACGGATCCGCGGCTTGCCCGTGGCACCGCCAACAACTGGGGGCTGATCGGCGGCCTCGCCGCCGTTCTCGTCCTCGGTATCGTCATTTTCTCGATGATGGGGGGCAACCCCGGCAACCCGACGTCGCCCGTGACGCAGACGACTGCGCCGGCCCCGACGCAGACGACTGCTCCGGCTCCGGCCCAGCAGCCGGCTCCCGATCCGGCGACCACCGGTTCGACCCCGCCGCGCCAGGCGCCCTGACGCCGATACGCCTTCACTCTCGATAACTGCCGCGGCGCGGGTCCCAAAGGGATTCGCGCCGTGTGCGTTTTCGCGTGTGGAACCGATCGCTTCCGGCCGTTCATGGCATGGGTGCCCCCACGAACGGCCCGGTGTTCCCAGTCAACCGGCCGGACTGGCCCGTTTCTCCGGGGTGTCCTCGAAGGCATTCGCGAACATCAGCGCGACGACCGCCGTGAGGCCGGCCGCGCTGAGGAAATTGAGGCGCTGGAACGCTGCGATCTCGTCCGGTCCGTAGATGTGGAACGGCGCCCCAAGCCACGCGTCTGGCAGAAGGTAGATCCCGTAGCAGGCCGCAGCGAAGGCAAAGCCGATCCTGCGTTCGTGCCTGCGGAACAGCAGGATCGCCAGCACGATGCAGGGCATGAGGAAGGCGTCGACGCCGGACGACGCGCCGAACATGAACCGGCACAACAGCGTGTTGCCGATGCCGGCGACCAGGAGGCCCGCGCGGCCGAGCAGGGAATCGCGTCGCGCCAGAGCCGGGACCGCTAGGAAGAGCGGCGTCGACAGGAAGGTCACGAAGGCCGGCCAGATCGTCGGCGAGACGGCCCAGGAGAGATAGAGCGGGTAGAAGGGCTGGTTCGAGGCGACCAGCATCGCCACCGTGTTCGCAGCGGCCGTCCGTGGATCGGAATGCCCCGCATAGCGGCGGTATCGCTCGATCGGTCCGGCGGCAGTCGGATGGGGCATGTTCGCTCTCCTGTGCCTCGCCAAACAGTCGTTCGATCTACGCAGCGGTGCGCCGGCCGGCTCACATCGCTCGACCGGTGCAGGGAGCTGTGGTTCGACGCGCGCGGCAGGCGTCGGGGAACCTTGAGCCTCCCCATCGGTTCAGATGAAACCAAGGAGAGCCCTCATGATCGCCCGCCGCACCGCCCTCACCGCCCTGCTTTTTGCGTTTTCGGCGCTGCCGTCGGCCGCCCAGGTACCGCCTGCCCAGCAGGACGGGGGCATGGGCGGGGCGAGTTCGGCCGGCGGATCCTCGGGCGGCGGCATGACCGCCGACGACGAGCAGGCCCAGGGCGTCGAGGCCGGCCATGAGGGTCGCCCGATCCCCGATCCCGAGAAGCGCGAGGAGGGACTGGAGGCCGTCGAGGTCGATCCGTCGACCGACCCGCGCAGCCCGGCTTCGGGAGGCGTCCCCAACCCGCCGGCACCGGCGCCGGCGACGCGCTGAGGCCGCCCGCGGTCCTAGTACGGGCTTTGCGCTGATTTCCCCTGCTGACGACCGGACGAACCCGTCGAGAAGGGCTTCGCCGGCCCTTACCGGCCCCAGCGCAGGACCATGGCGTCGCGGTCACGCGCCAGTTCGATCAATCCCGCCTGCGCCGCCGGATGGGGCAGTTCCAGCGGGTGGCGCACGGCCGCCGAACCGATGACGCCGCCCTCCTTCATCAGAATCTTGGCCGCCGCCAGCCCGCACTGGCGATTCTCGTAGTTGATCAGCGGCAGCCAGCGCTCATAGGCCGTCTTGGCCGCCTCCCGGTCGCCGGCGAGATAGGGATCGATGATGGTGCGGATCCCGTCGGGATAGCCGCCCCCGGTCATCGATCCGGTCGCGCCGGCGTCGAGATCGGCCATCAGGGTGATCGCCTCCTCGCCGTCCCATGGCCCCTCGATGGCGCTGCCGCCGAGTTCGAGAATCGCCCGGAGCTTGGCCGCCGCCTGCGCCACCTCGATCTTGAAATAGGCGACGTTCCCGATCTCGCGCCCGAGCCTTGCCAGGAAGGCCGGCGACAGCGGCGTGCCGGCGACCGGCGCATCCTGGATCATGATCGGGATGGAGATGGCGTCGGATACCTTGCGGAAGAAGGCCTCGATCGCCGCTTCGCCCACCCGGAACGTCGCGCCGTGATAGGGCGGCATGATCATCACCATCGCCGCGCCGCGCTCCTGCGCGCTCCGCGACCGCTCGGCACAGATATGGCTGGCAAAGTGCGTCGTCGTGACGATCACAGGCACCCGTCCCGCCACATGGTCGAGCACCGCATCCATCACGGTCTCGCGCTCGGCATCCGTCAGCACGAACTGCTCGGAGAAGTTGGCGAGGATGCACAGACCCTGCGAGCCGGCATCGATCATGAAATCGATGCAGCGGCGCTGGCCCTCGAGATCGAGCGTGCCGTCGGCGTGGAAGATCGTCGGAGCGACGGGAAAGACGCCGCGATACGGGCGCTGGAACGACATGGGCTAGACCTCCCTGGACCTGCTTGTTGCCGGCCGCAGCCGGAGACACCAGCATGCTGTGTCGCGCTTCCCGCGTCGACATTCGGCTGCGCATGGCGCGCCCGCTCGGGGCACGGATAGCGCGGAGTTCAGCGGGACAGGATCTCGACCATCGCCGCATACCCACGCGAGCGGGCAAGAGCGAGGGGTGTCTGGCCGTTGCGGTCTGCGATGTCGCGCCGGGCGCCGGCCTGCACCAGGCGGCGGGCGGTATCGGTATGGCGCGGTCCACCGTCGCCGAGGACGACGGCCTCGATCAGCGCGGTCCAGCCGAGATTGTTGACGTGGTCGAGCGGCGCGCCGGCATCGATCAGCACCTGAACCACCTCGGCATGGCCGAGATGGGCGGCGGCGATAAGGGCCGTGCCGTTGTAGGGGCTCGTGATCTGCTTCGCATCGCCACCGATGGCGAGCGCCACCCTCAGCGTTACGACGTCATCGGCGACGGAGGCGATGGTGACGCAGTCATAGGCCCGTCCCTCCATGGCCTTCGGGTCGGCGCCCTGCGCCACCAGCAGGCGCATCGCCTCCGCCCGGCGGGCGAAGCAGGCGACGTGCAGCGGCGTCCGCCCTGCCCCGTCGCGGCCGTTCGGGTCCGCGCCCCCGCGCAGCGCATCGCGGAGCGCCGCGAGATCGCCCGCATGGGCGGCCTTGTGCAGGCCACGGTAGGCAGCGAGTTCCACCGCGCTCGGGGGCGTCTGCGCCGGCGCGGCGTGGGGCGTGGCAAAGGCCGCAAGGCAAAAAAACACAAGGCCCAGGCGTGTGCTGCTCATGGTGTCCTCCCGTCGCCGCTCGGGCAGGCCATGCCGACGGCACGTCTTTGGCGCCGCTGATCCTGGGCGTCCTGACTTCACGTTCTCACCGCGGCCGCCTTCCGCGCAAAGGCCTTCATTGCGAACAAAACAGGAAACGTGCTGACAATGCCGTCAACACAGACATGATTCGGAGCCGATGCCCGCCGCCTTCCTGCAATCGCTCAATGCCGAACAGCGGCGCGCCGTCGAGCACGGCATTGGTGAACGGAACGCGGCCCCGGCCACGCCGCTGCTGGTGATCGCGGGCGCCGGCTCGGGCAAGACCAACACGCTGGCCCATCGCGTCGCCAACCTGCTGGTCAACGGGGCCGATCCGAGACGCATCCTCCTGGTCACCTTCTCGCGCCGGGCGGCCGCCGAGATGAGCCAGCGCGTCGCGCGCATCTGCCGGAAGGCGATGGGCGAAGCGGCGGGTGTGATGACGGAAGCCATGACCTGGGCAGGCACCTTCCACGGCATCGGCGCGCGCCTCATCCGGGACCATGCCGAGCACCTCGGCCTCGACCCGCATTTCACCATCCATGACCGCGAGGACAGCGCGGACCTGATCAATCTCGTCCGCCATCAGCTCGGGTTCTCCCGCACGGAGCAGCGCTTTCCGACCAAGGGCACCTGCCTTGCCATCTATTCGCGCTGCGTGAATGCGGAACAGCCGGTCGGCGCCGTGCTCGGCGAGACCTTTCCCTGGTGCGCCCCATGGGAGACTGAGTTGAAGGCGCTGTTCGGCGCCTATGTTGAAGCGAAGCAGGCCCAGAACGTCCTCGACTACGACGACCTGCTGCTGTGCTGGGCGCAGGCAATGAGTGACGCAGACCTCGCCGCCGCGATCGGCGGCCTGTTCGACCATGTGCTGGTCGACGAATATCAGGACACCAACCGCCTGCAGGCTTCCATCCTGCACGCCCTCAAGCCCGACGGACGTGGCCTGACGGTCGTCGGCGACGACGCCCAGTCGATCTACTCCTTCCGAGCCGCCGAAGTGCGCAACATCCTCGACTTCCCGGCCGCCTTCTCGCCGCCCGCAGAGGTCATCACCCTGGAGCGGAACTACCGGTCGACGCAGCCCATCCTCGCCGCAGCCAATGCCGTAATCGGCGAGGCGGCGGAGCGCTTCACCAAGAACCTCTGGACGGACAGGGCCTCCGCACAGCTTCCCCAGATCGTCAGCGTCCGCGACGAGAACGAGCAGGCCCGCTTCATCGCCGACGCGGTGCTGGAGGGACGCGAACGCGGGATGGCGCTGAAGGATCAGGCAGTTCTGTTCCGCACCTCGCACCACAGCGGCCCGGTCGAGGTGGAACTCACTCGGCGCAACATCCCCTTCCGCAAGTTCGGCGGCCTGAAGTTCCTCGATGCGGCGCATGTGAAGGACCTGCTGGCGCTGCTGCGGCTTGCCGAGAACCCGCGCGACCGCGTCGCCGGCTTCCGGGCCCTCCAGCTTCTGCAAGGCGTCGGCCCCACTTCCGCCGGGCGTATTCTCGACGAGCTTGGCCAGACAGGTTCGCTCGCGACGGTTGCCGCCCCTCCCCGCTGCGGCGACGACTGGCGGTGTTTCATCGCGGCCGTCGAGGATCTTGCGACGGGGCGATCCGGCTGGCCGGGGGAGTTGGAGGTGGCGCGGCTCTGGTACCAGCCGCATCTTGAGCGCATCCACGAGGATGCGAGCGCACGCCAGGCGGATCTCGTCCAGCTGGAGCAGATCGCCTGCGCCTATCCGAACCGGACGCGGTTCCTGACCGAGCTGACGCTCGATCCTCCCGACGCCACCAGCGATCATGCCGGTCCGCCGCACCTGGACGAGGACTATCTGATCCTCTCGACGATCCATTCGGCCAAGGGCCAGGAGTGGAAATCGGTCTTCGTTTTGAATGCGGTGGACGGCTGCATCCCCTCCGATCTCGGGACCGGCACCGCCCGCGAGATCGAGGAGGAGCGCCGGCTGTTCTATGTCGCCATGACCCGCGCACGTGACGAACTGCGCATCATGACGCCGCTACGCTTCTACGTGCATGGCCAGGCGGCGCGCGGCGACCGCAATGTCTTCGCCTCGCGCACGCGCTTCATCCCGGGGAAGGCGCTCGGCCGGTTCGAACGCGTGTCGTGGCCGGCGGCGACTGCCGCCGCGCCGCTACGGCCGACCGGCGCCGGGCCACGCATCGACGTCGGCGCCAGGCTGCGGGGCATGTGGCGGTAGCTGCGGATCGCTCTCAATGACAACGAGATCGTCGACGCTTCGCCATTCGCGCCTGCAGCGCCCCTTAGCGCCCGTCGATACGAAGACCCTTGTCATCGACACGGATCTCCAGGCCGGGGCGGCGATCACGCTCATAGAAATAGGCAGCCACCGCCGCCACCGAGACGACCCCCAGGACTGCGACAATGACCAGAAGGGTCGGGCGGGACAAGGACATGGCGGTCTCCGGTTGAGCGGAAGATCAACACGGATGACCCTCTGTGGTTCCAACGCCGGCGCTTGCCGGGTCAGCCGCGCGAACCACCCGTCCTTCCACGCCGGCGCTGGCCTGATCGGGGCCGACCATCGGCAGCGGGTTCATTGCACGTAGGTCGTGGAGAAATCGACGACCTTGACCACCACAGACTCATTCACGTCGATCTCGATCACCGAGGTGGACGAGAACTTGTACGAGCGCCCATCCTTCATCTGCTCGATTGCGGCGTGCGAGAGTTCGCGCGAGCCCCGCAAGACGTAACGCCTCACGGCTCCGGTCCCGAGCGCGACCGGCTTGATCGGGATGGCATGGCAAACCCTGTATCCAACCTTGTCCGATGGCGATTGAGCGCATTCCTGCCCCTGAAATGCGAATTGCACCGGATTTTTCGTGTGAACCCGCAGGCGTTCAATTTTCGCATGCGGCGGCAACGCCCCGGCAATCAGGCTAATCCCAAAATCGAAATCGCTGACAACGCCAGATTCCGACTCGCGCGCGGAAATATTTCCGAGCTCGACCCAAACGTCCAACGTCGTGAGGACTTGGGATTGCTGCATGGCGCTGCGCCGCTCTGACGATCAGTCGAATGATGGAGGTAGAACGTTACAGAACGCAACGCTGTTCCACGAAAGGTGTTAACCGCCAAAACTATGCAGTTGCAGGAACGCCGCAGCTCTGGACCTTTGGTTCACCTCACCGACTCCGCTTCGACAACCGCCCTCCCTGCTCCGTCGGGCGCTCCATCTTGAACACACGCTGCTTACGCCCCGGGACATCACCCGGATGTCCCTCGCGACGGGGGATCGAACCGATCGCGAAAGGACGGCCGCGCGATGGAGGAAGCGCTTCGCCCATTCGTCAGCGCTGTAGAGCGTTTGCGGCGTTGCGGAATTAATGGCGCTCCCTACGGGACTAAAATACAAAAAGGCTTTTCTATTTTAATATCAATAGCTTGATTGCCCTCGCAGTCTGTCAATACGAGTGTCGATATGCAGCGTCAATGCGAGCCTCGCCGCTGCCCGCCTTGGAAGACAGAGCGCAGCCTTGATCTCCGCTCAGAAGGGGAGGTCATCAAACTCCACCTCTAGGAACAGCTCTTTGGTGAAGGTCGCGCGGCTTGTGCGGATTTCGAGAAACACAGGTCCCGATCGCTTGTAGCTCGTCTTGAATTCCGCGTTTTTCTTCGTGATGTACATCAGGATGGTTTCAGCTTTGACATTAAGCTGGGTCCACGTTTCGGGCGACACGCGCGGGATGTTCGATTTCAGGAAGAACCGCTTTCCTCCCTGTTTCAACTCAGATGGGGAATGAGCGCACTCTTCACCCGATTGGAACAGCCTGAGGGACTTGCCAGCGTGCAGATAGATCGCCTCGATTTCGGTCCCGGGCGCGACATTCTCCCCGGTGATGTCGATCGCAAGATCAAACTTTCCAGTCGCATCGTACTTTGTCTTCACCACCTCAGCCCAATAGACCGGCTTGATCGAGACTGCGAAGAGCGCACCCTTTCGGCTGACGATTTCCTGCGTCACCCACTCGATTTCACCTGTGAGCTTCGTCAGAAGATCACCCACGGATGAGTACACGATGTGGCGGTGATGACGGAGATCGAACGGGATATCTTCTACCCGTTGGGTCAACAGCGTGCAGAGCTTGTCCTTCGCGTGCGTGTACCCGACTTCGTACATCACGTTCGGGTTTTTTCCGGTTACATCCGCGATGACGAAATCCGCGATGTCGATCTGTCCATAGATGCGCTTAAGCATCGTCTCGCTATAGAACTGTTCGTCAACGCGCTCCGCTCGCACGTCACACCGTTCCGCTGCGGCTTTGATCCCAAGCTGATACACGTCATCGAACGCCCTTTCGAACGGCATCAGCACGAAGGCGAAGAGCTTTGGGTCGGACACATTCGCTCCATCTATGACAAACACCAGATCAGATTCGGCTGATTCGGTCCCTTCTAGATGTTTGCTAGGAGCAATTCGGTGCATCGACACGTGTATATGGGTGTCAATATGGCTGTCAGGGCCTCAATCAGAGCGCCCGAAATTCGCTTGCAATATCAGCTATCTAATTGATTTCTGGAGACAAATGGCGCTCCCTACGGGATTCGAACCCGTGTACCCAACGTGAAAGGCTGGTGTCCTAGGCCTCTAGACGAAGGGAGCGAACCGCTTGGCGGCGGCGGGCGTTATAGGGGTGTTCCCCGCCGCCATCAAGCGCCGTGCGTGCGTTTTCAACTCGCCTTGATGGAATTCTCCCGCACCACGTCGCCCCACACCCGCATCTGCGTTGCGAAGAACGATCGCAGTTCGGCAGGCCCGGTGGTCATCAGCTTGATCTGCTGCGTCTCGGTCAGCTGTTTCTCGATCGCAGGCTCGCGGAAGGCCGCCGCCAGCGCCTGCTGGAAGCGTGCGACGATCGGTCCCGGCGTCCCGGCCGGCGCGAAGACGCCCCACCACGCATCGGCCTCGAAGCCGGCAAAGCCGCTTTCGGCCACGGTCGGCACGGCCGACAGCGTCGCCGCGCGCTGGGCGCCGGTCTGGACGATGGGCCTGAGTGTGCCGGCTGTCAGGTGGGCGGCAAGAACAGCGACAGAGGCGATGGACAGTGGGACGTGGCCGCCGAGCGCGTCGTTGATGAGCGGCCCGCCGCCGCGATAGGGGATGTGGTTGAACGTCGTCCCGGCGCGACTGGCAAGCTGCGTCATCGCGAGATGGCCGAGGCTGCCGTTGCCGATGGTCCCGTAGGGGATTCCGCCCGGCCGCTCCTTGCCCGCACGGATCACCTCGTCGAGGGTGCGGAAGGGCTGCGAGGGATGGGTGACGATCACCATCGGCGCCGTGCCGATGAGCATGACCGGATCGAGATCCTTGATGGAATCGAAGGGCATGTTTGGCAGAAGCGTCGGGTTGACCGCGTGCGTGTCGAAGACGAACAGCCAGGTGTTGCCGTCCGGCGGCGCCTTGGCGACCGCATTGGCCCCGACGCTTCCGCCGGCGCCCGGCCGGTTCTCGATGATGACGGTGGCGCCGAGGCTGCGCTCCAGCATGGGCTGGGCAAGGCGCGCCAGGGCATCGACCGAGCCGCCGGCCGGAAAGGGGGCGACGATCCGGATGGTGCCGGAGGGCCAGGTCTGCGCCCTGAGGACGGCAGGGGACATCGGTGCGACGAGGGCCGCGGCCACGAGGCCGCGGCGGGTGAGGTTCGGCATAGGCGTTCTCCCGGTGGTTGGCGGCGGGGGCGTCGAGGCCCCTGCCCGATCGGGAGTATAGGACGCTCTTACGGGATGCGAAGCACCCAGCCTGGCTGGATCAGGTCGGGATTGACGATCGGCGGATTGTTGGCCGCGACGATCTTCGGATAGTCCGCGCCCTTGCCGTAGTGGGTCTCGGCGATCTTCCAGAGCGTGTCGCCCTTCTTCACCGTGTACATCCGCGCCGCCGGGGTCTCGGCCTGGACGATGAGCTTGCTCGTGTCGACCTGCGCGACGCCCACCGTATTGCCGAGCGCCAGGATGATCCGCTCCGCCTCCTCCTGAGATTTGACGGTGCCCGAGAGCTGGACGTTGTTGCCGCTGGTGTCGATCTGCAGCTTGCTCGTATCGAATCCGTGGCTGGCGACCTCCTGGGTGAGTGCCGGAGCCGGAGCGGCCTGTGCATCGCTCGCGCCGATCAGCTTCTTGCCGACGTTCTTGACGAAATCGAAGAAACCCATGCTCATC
>CAZEZD010000081.1:0-9717 GCA_964516115.1 uncultured Hyphomicrobiales bacterium | reverse complement strand
CTGCTCGGAGCGCGTCGCCTGCATCGCGTCGATGATCTTCTTGAAATCGGCGTTCCGGGCGCTGATCTCGCCGTAGAGCTGGTTGGTCGCAGTAAAGGCCGCTTCCATCACCTCCTGCGGGAAGGGACGCAGCTGCGTGCCGGCGGCGACGAGGCGGCGCAGGGCGGCCGGGTTCTGCAGGTCGTACTTGGCCTGCATGACCGTGTTCGCCGTGGCGCAGGCGTTGTTGAGGGCCGCCTGGTATGACTTCGGCAGGGCGTTCCACTTCTCCAGGTTGATCATGGCGTGGACGGTCGGGCCGCCTTCCCACCAGCCAGGATAGTAGTAGAACGGCGCCACCTTGTTGAAGCCGAGCTTCTCGTCGTCATAGGGGCCGACCCACTCCGCCGCGTCGATGGTGCCCTTCTCCAGCGCCGGATAGATGTCGCCACCGGCGACCTGCTGCGGCACGACGCCCATCTTGGCCATGACCTGGCCGGTGATGCCGGCGATGCGCATCTTCAGGCCCTGCAGGTCGGCGACCGTCTTGATCTCCTTGCGGAACCAGCCGCCCATCTGCGCGCCGGTATTGCCGGCCGGGATCGCGTGGATGGTGTACTTCTTGTAGAACTCGTTGAAGAGCTCGTTGCCGCCGCCCTGATACAGCCAGGCGTTCATCTGGCGGGCGTTGAGGCCGAAGGGCACGGCCGTACCGATGGCGAAGGTCGGGTCCTTGCCGACATAGTAGTAGGAGCAGGTGTGGCACATCTCGACCGTGTTGTTGGACACGGCGTCGAGGGCCTGCAGGCCGGGGACGATCTCGCCGGCGGCGAAGACCTGGATCTGGAACCTGTTGTCCGTCAGTTCGGCGACCTGCTTGGAGATGGTCTCGGCAGCGCCGTAGATCGTGTCGAGCGACTTCGGGAAGCTGGACGTCAGGCGCCACTTGATCTCGGGCGAGGACTGCGCGACGGCGGGAGCGGCGACTGCCGCTGCGGCGGCAAGGCCGGCACCCGAAGCGGCGAGGAAATTGCGGCGTTTCATGCGTATCCTCCAGGGGGAATGGCAGCGAAATCTCGAGGTTCCGCCGAAGGCGCCATAAGCCGAAGGTCGCTGCACCGGAGCAACGCCTTTGCTGCAATGCAGCTTCGCGTTAGCCTTCCGGCCAATAACAGGGCGCGAACGTGAAAAAGGCGCTTCGTCGGCCCTTGCGGCTGTGACCATCGGCAAGGTGGCGCCGCAGCCTGACCGGGCTATAGTTGAAAAAAAGAACGACATATCCGGGGGAAGCTGCATGCAGGGTTCACAGGCCTGTTCCGAACGCTTCATGCTCGTGGGGCCTGAACGTGTCTTCTATGCGGGCCTTCTCGGCCGGCCGAAACGGCGCACCCTCGGGTCATTCATCGTTTTTGCGAGCATGCAGGGGGGGTTGAGGCTTTCGGTCGCAGGCGAGCCCGACCGTCTGGTCGAGGCGGCCGTCATGCCGGCCTATCGCGAGCACAGCATCGAGCCGGAACATCCATCGGTCATCGGCGTCCTCGTCGAGCCGGATTCGGTCGACCCCGCGGCTCTGGACCGCCTGGCCGCCGAACTCGGTGCCCTCGCGGAGGGGGACCTCGCCGACCGTCTGCGCGCCGCCCATCGGCGCCTGCGGGCGATGCCCCTTAAGCACCGGATGGGAGCGGCCGACTTCGACACCGCGGTCTTTGGCGCGCCTCTGGCGCCCCGTGTGCTCGATCGCCGCATTGCACGCGTTCTCGCGGCCCTGCGCGACCAGCCGGGGGAGGCCTTCACCGCCGCCGACTGCGCCGCGATGGCGAACCTGTCGGTCTCCCGCTTCCTGCATCTGTTCAAACAGGAAACGGGCATCGCCTTCCGCGCCTGCCGGGCCTGGAAGCGGGCGCGGCACCTCCTCAACTTCGCCAACGAGACCATCAACATGGCGCATCTGGCGCTCGACATCGGTTATCCGGACTCGACCCATTTCTCCCACTCGATCCGCCGCTTCTACGGCCTCAAGCCGCGCGCCATTTTCTCCGGCTCGCGCCAGCTGGAGATCTTCCGCAGCGAGGCGGCCGCGAGCGCGTGACCAGTTCACGCAAGCAGGGCGTGCCACGGAGCCCTTAGCCTTGCGGGCATCAGACCGACGATAGGGACAAGGCGCCATGCTGTTCACGGCCGAGCACGAGGAGGTCAGGCGCAGCCTGCAGAGGCTGATCGCCACCGAGATCAACCCCTATGTGGACGCGTGGGAGGAGGCCGGACGCTTCCCCGCCCACACCGTCTTCAAGAAGCTGGGTGAGGCCGGCTATCTCGGCCTCAACAAGCCGGTCGAATATGGCGGCATGGGCCTCGACTATTCCTACGCCCTGCTGATGGCGGAGGAGGTCGGCGGCATTCACTGCGGCTCGGTGCCCATGGCCATCGGCGTGCAGACGGACATGGCGACGCCGGCGCTCGCCCGCTTCGGGTCGGACCATGTCAAGGCGGAGTTCCTGGCGCCCGCCATCGCTGGCGATCACGTCGCCTGCATCGGCGTTTCCGAGCCGGGCGCCGGCTCCGACGTCGCCTCGATCAAGACCACGGCGCGGTCCGACGGCGACGACTACGTCATCACCGGCGGCAAGATGTGGATCACCAACGGCGCCCAGGCCGACTGGATCTGCCTCCTCGCCAACACCGGCGACGGCCCGGCCCACCGCAACAAGTCGCTGATCTGCGTGCCGATGAAGGAGAAGGGCGTCACCGTCGCCCGCACCCTCGACAAGCTCGGCATGCGCGCCTCCGACACCGCCCAGATCTTCTTCGACGAGGTTCGCGTGCCGAAGCGCAACCGCATCGGCGAGGAGGGCAAGGGCTTCACCTACCAGATGATGCAGTTCCAGGAGGAGCGGCTGTGGGGCGCGGCGGCGGGGCTGAAGCCGGCCGAATGGATCATCGACCAGACCATCGAATACACCCGCGGCCGGCAGGCCTTCGGCAAGTCCATCCTCGACAACCAGGTCGTGCATTTCCGCCTCGCCGAGCTGAAGACGGAAGTGGAGATGCTGCGCGCCCTCATCTACCGCGCCGCCGAGAAGATGATCGCTGGCGAGGACATGACGACTCTCGCCTCCATGGCCAAGCTCAAGGCCGGCCGCATCGGCCGCGAGGTGGCGGACGCCTGCATGCAGTACTGGGGCGGCATGGGCTACATGAACGAGACGTCCGTGACGCGCTACTACCGCGACGCCCGCCTCACTTCCATCGCCGGCGGCGCCGACGAGGTCATGCTGTCCATCATCTGCAAGGCCATGGGCACGCTTCCCGGCATGAGCAACCGCCCATGATCCTCTATCACTGCCTCTCCGCCCGCTCCTTCCGACCCCTCTGGACGCTGGAGGAGATGGGCCTCGCCTACGAGCTGAAGGTGCTGCCCTTTCCGCCGCGCGCCTTTGCCAAGGAGTATTTCGACGTCAATGTGCTGGGCACCGTGCCCTTCCTGATCGACGGCGATACGCGCATGACCGAGTCGGCGGCGATCTGCGAATATCTCGCGGTGCGTCACGGTCCCACGCCTCTGGCGGTCGCGCCGGCCGAGCCCGACTATGGGCTCTGGCTGAACTGGCTGCATCACAGCGACGCGACGCTCACCTTTCCGCAGGCTCTGGTGCTGCGCTATTCCCGCTTCGAGCCGCCGGAGCGCCGCCAGCCCCAGGTGGCCGAGGACTATGCCAAGTGGTTCCTCGGCCGGCTGCGCATGCTCGACGCCCATCTCCTGAAATATGACTGGCTGGCGGGCGGCCGCTTCACGGTCGCCGACATCGCCGTCGGCTATGCGCTGATGCTGGCCGAGGTGCTCGGTCTGTCGCGGGAGTTCCAGCCGCAGACGTCCGCCTACTGGGCGCGGCTGAAGGAGCGCGACGGCTACCGCCGTGCCCTGGCTGTCCAGGACGAGGTGGCGGCGCAACAGGGCGTGAAGCCGATCTTCTGACGCGCCGCACCGGCGCGAGAGGCGGGGTCCGCGACCAGCCACTCCGCACAAGACGATCCCCTCGCAGCGGGCCAGTGTGACGGCCAGTTCACAGGGGACATACCTCTCCATGGCCGTGATCGAGAGCCGTATCTCTCCGACGAGCGAGACCTTCCGGGACAATCGCGCCGCTATGCTGGCGCTCATCGCGCGCCAGTCCGGCCTCGAGGAGCGCGCCCGACGCGCCTCGGCCTCCGCCGGCCCCCGTTTCCACGAGCGCGGCCAGCTCCTGCCGCGCGAGCGCATCGCGCTGCTCCTCGATCCGGGCGCGCCGTTCCTGGAACTCGCCACCCTCTCCGGCTTCATGATGGACGTGCCCGACGGCGAGAAGAGCGTGCCGGGCAGCGGCGTCATCGCCGGCATCGGCTTCGTCGCGGGCGTGCGCTGCATGATATCGGCGTCGGATTCCGGCATCGATGCCGGCGCGCTACAGCCCATGGGCCTCGAGAAGCAGTTGCGCGTGCAGGAACTGGCGCTGGAAAACCGCCTGCCCTTCATCCAGTTGGTCGAGAGCGCCGGCGCCAACCTGCTGCGCTACCGGGTCGAGCATTTCATCCATGGCGGCCAGATCTTCCGTAATCTCGCGCGTCTCTCGGCAGCGGGCCTGCCGGTCATCACCGTCACGCATGGATCCTCGACCGCCGGCGGCGCCTACCAGACGGGGCTGTCCGACTACATCGTCATGGTCCGCGGCCGCACCCGCGCCTTCCTCGCGGGACCGCCGCTGCTGAAGGCCGCCACCGGCGAGATCGCCACCGAGGAGGAACTCGGCGGCGCCGAGATGCACACGACCATCTCCGGCCTCGGCGACTACATGGCGGAGGACGACCGCGATGCCCTGCGCATCGCCCGCGAGATCGTCGCCGCGCTCGGCTGGGACCGGGATCAGCCGCGGCAGGTGGCATCGACCTTCGACGGGCCACGCTACGACGCCGAGGACCTTCTTGGCATCATGCCGGCGGATCTGAAGCGCCCGGTCGATATGCGCGAGGTCATCGCCCGCATCGTCGACGGCTCGAACTTCCTCCCCTTCGGCGAGGACTACGGCCCGGCCACCGTCTGCGGCCACGCGGCGATCGAGGGATTTCCCGCCGGAATCATCACCAACAACGGTCCCCTCGATCCGGCCGGCGCGAACAAGGCAACGCATTTCATCCAGGCCTGTTGCCAGTCGGGGACGCCGATCCTCTATCTCAACAACACCACGGGTTTCATGGTCGGCCGTGCCTATGAGGAGGCCGGCATGATCAAGCACGGCTCCAAGATGATCCAGGCGGTGACGAACGCCACAGTGCCGCAGATCACCCTCTACTGCGGCGCCTCCTATGGCGCCGGCAACTACGGCATGTGCGGCCGCGGCTTCCATCCGCGCTTCTGCTTCTCCTGGCCGAATGCGCGCACGGCGGTGATGGGTGCCGAACAGGCGGCGGAAACCATGGCGATCGTCGCGCGCGCCGGAGCGGTCCGCCGCGGCAGGGAAGCGGACGAGGCCCAGATCGGCGCGATGAAGGCGCAGATCACCGAGCTGTTCGAGAGCCAGATGGACGTCTTCACGACGTCCGCGCGCCTGCTCGACGACGGCGTCATCGATCCCCGCGACACCCGCGCCGTGCTGGCCGATGCGCTGGCGATCTGCCGGGAGGCGGAGCGACGCAAGCCAGTACCGATGCAGTTCTCGGTGGCGAGGCCGTGATGACGACCGCCACACCCTTCCGTACGCTGCTGGTCGCCAATCGCGGCGAGATCGCGCTGCGCGTCATGCGTACGGCGCGCCGCATGGGTCTTGGCACCGTCGCCGTCCACTCGACGGCCGACGCAGCCGCAGCTCATGTCGGCTACGCCGACCGGGCCGAATTGATCGGCGGGCCGCTGCCGGCCGAATCTTATCTGAACATCCCGGCCATCATCGCTGCGGCGAAGCGCGCGGGCGCCGATGCGATCCATCCCGGCTACGGTTTCCTCGCCGAGAATGCCGCCTTCGCCATGGCCTGCCGCGAGGCGGGGCTGGTCTTTGTCGGTCCCTCGCCGGAATCGATCGAGGCCATGGGCCACAAGGCCGGCGCCAAGACCATCATGCAGGCGGCCGGCGTGCCGACCGTCCCGGGCTGGCAGGGTGACGACCAGAACGAGGAAGGCCTGGCGGCGGAAGCCGGGCGCATCGGCTTCCCGGTGATGATCAAGGCAGTGGCCGGCGGCGGTGGGCGCGGCATGCGCCTCGTCACCGAGGCCTCGCAGTTCCCGGCAGCGCTCAGAAGCGCGCGATCCGAGGCCGCCAACGCCTTCGGCGACCCGACAGTCCTGCTCGAACGAGCGGTGGTGGAGCCGCGCCATATCGAGGTTCAGATCTTCGGCGATCGCCACGGCAATGCCATCCATCTCGGCGAGCGCGACTGTTCCGTGCAGCGCCGTCATCAGAAGCTGGTGGAGGAGGCGCCCTCTCCTGCCGTTTCGCCGGAGCTTCGCGCCCGCATGGGCGAGGTGGCGGTGAAGGCGGTGCAGGCGCTGGGATACGAGGGCGCCGGCACCCTTGAGTTCCTGCTCGACCGCGACGGCGCCTTCTACTTCATGGAGATGAACACCCGCCTGCAGGTGGAGCATCCGGTCACCGAAGCGATCACCGGCCTCGACCTCGTCGAATGGCAATTGCGTGTGGCGGCGGGCGAACCCCTGCCGCTCTCCCAGCACGAGATCCGCTTCGCCGGCCATGCCGTCGAGGTCAGGCTCTGCGCCGAGGACCCGGAGCAGGACTTCGGGCCGCAGGCGGGGCGCTTCGGACGCTGGGCGATGCCCGAAGGCATCCGCGCCGACACCGCCATGTCGGTGGGCGCCGAGGTGCCGCCCTACTACGACTCGATGGTGGCCAAGCTCGTCGCGCATGGAGAGACGCGCGACGCGGCGCGTCTTGCTCTGGCGAGCGCGCTCGACCGCGCGGTCGCTCTCGGCATCGCCACAAACCAGGGTTTCCTCGCGAGGGTCCTCACCCACCCGGTCTTTGCCCGGGGCCAAGCAACGACCGGCTTCATCGCGGCCCATGCCTCGGAACTCGCACCACCTGCCGACGAGACCCTGCCGGACGCGGTGATCGCCGCGCTGGCACTGTTCGTGACGGCGGCCGATCCGCGCCACCGGTCGGCGTCGCGCCACCTTGGTCCGCCCCTGCCACTCCCGATGGTGTTCGAGATCGCCGGCGCCCGCCACACGGCCGCGATCCACCGTGACCGCGACGGCAGCTATCACGTCGCCTCTGGCGATGGCCGCTTCGTGCTCACCGTCGACGCGGTGACGGACGACGTCATCCGCCTGCGGCAGGACGGCTCGGGGCGCACCCTGCCCTGGCTGCGCCGCGGCGACGATCTGTTCCTGCAGCGCGGCGCCGACCAGATCATCGTCCGTGATCTCACCCGCGCACCTGCACGGCGCACCAGGTCCGACGGCTTGGACGGCCGGGTTCTCGCCGCGATGAACGGCCGCGTCGTCGCCGCGCATGTCCAGCCCGGCGAATCGGTCGTGGCGGGACAGCCGGTCGTGACGCTGGAAGCCATGAAGATGGAACATGTCCATGTCGCCGCCGTCGCCGGCGCTGTCGGAGAGATCGCCGTTGCCGTCGGCGATCAGGTGACCACCGGCCGGCTGCTCGCCACCGTCGACAAGGCCGCCGGCTGAAGGAGCGAAGCGATGACCGATGCCGTCCTGACCGCGAAATCCGGCCATGTCCTCACCATCACCATCAACCGGCCCGACAAGCGCAACGCCATGAATGCCGAGGTCGTCGCCGGCATCGCGGCGGGCTGGCGCGCGGCCCATGACGACCCGGATGTCCGCGCCATCGTGCTGACCGGTGCCGGCGACAAGGCCTTCTGCGCCGGGGCCGATCTCGGCGGCGGCCAGAGCTTCTTTCAGGACGCGTCCAAGCCCAACAGCGACTATGCCGACCTCCTGCGGCTCGCGCAGAACGCCACCAAGCCCTCGATCGCCCGCGTCAACGGCACGTGCATGGCCGGCGGCATGGGCCTTCTCTGCATGACAGACATGGCGGTCGCGGCCGAGGACGCGGTGTTCGGCCTGCCGGAGGTGAAGGTCGGCGTCTTCCCCATGCAGGTACTGAGCCTCCTGCAACTGACCGTGCCGCGTCGCCTCGTCGCCGAATGGTGCCTCACCGGCGAGCCGTTCACGGCAGCGGAGGCGAAGGCGGCAGGATTGGTCAATCACCTCGCGGCGGCGCAGGAACTGGACGCGAAGGTCGACTGGCTGATCGGCAGGATCGTCGACAAGTCTCCTGCCGCGGTCCGGCGCGGCAAGTATGCGATGCGCGCCATCCACGCCATGAGCTTCGACGAGGCCATCGCCTATACCGAGGGCCAGATTGCGCTGACCGCCGCCACCGAGGACGCGAAGGAAGGCATCCGGGCCTTCCAGGAGAGGCGCAAGCCGGTGTGGACGGGCCGATGAGCGTAGCGGCTCAACGCAAGACCGCATGTCCCGGCGCTGAAACCATGGCCTCCTCGATCATGGACAAGGCTCTCTGATGAGCGACAAGGCCATCATCACCTGCGCCCTCAACGGTGTGCTGACCGACCCGAAGCAGCATTCGGTACCGGTCACTCCGTCCGAAATGGCGGCTGAGGCGAAGCGCGCCTATGACGCCGGCGCCTCGGTCATGCACATCCACCTGCGCCAGCAGGGCGAGGGCAAGGGGCACCTGCCGTCCTGGGACCCGAAGCTGTCCTCCGAGGTGCAGGCGGCCATTCGCGCAGCCTGCCCCGGCGTGGTCATCAACCACACGTCCGGGGTCGTCGGACCCGACTATGCCGGGGCGCTCGCCTGCATCCGCGATACGAATCCGGAGATCGCCGCCTGCAATGCCGGCTCGCTGAACTACCTCAAGGTCAAGGCCGACGGGACATGGGCCTGGCCGCCCATGCTGTTCGACAACCCGGTCGAGAAGGTGAAGGCCTATCTCGACGCCATGGCCGGCACCGGCACGCTTCCCGAGTTCGAGTGTTTCGACACCGGCATCGTCCGCTGTGTCGGCATGTACCGCGATGCCGGACTGTGGACAGGACCGCTCCAGTACAACTTCGTCATGGGGGTCGAATCCGGCATGCCGGCCGACCCGGACCTCTTGCCGATCCTCCTCAAGCTGAAGGCGCCGGAGGCCAACTGGCAGGTAACCGCCATCGGCCGTGCCGGCATCTGGTCGCTGCACCAGCGTTGCGCCGAACTCGGCGGCCATATGCGCACCGGCCTCGAGGACACATTCTACCGCGCCGACGGCAGCAAGGTGACGTCCAACGGCCCGCTCATCGAGGCGATCGCCGGCCTCGTCCGCGCGGCCGGGCGCAAGGTGGCGAGCCCCGCCGAGGCGCGGTCCATTCTGAGGCTTGCGGCCTGAGCCGATTGGGGCAAGGTTTCAGGTCCGAACGTGCATGCGAGCCGGAAAACCGACCGTGAAAGAAGTCAGAGGAAACGCCGTCCAGGGAGAGGGCAGGTGCAGTTCATCCAGCTGGTGATCAGCGGGCTCGCGCAGGGGTGCATCTACGGCCTCATCGCGCTCGGCTTCGTGCTCATCTACAAGGCCACCGAGACGGTGAATTTCGCCCAGGGCGAGTTGCTGATGATCGGCGGCTTCGCCGGCCTGTTCGCCGCAACCACGCTGGGCATGCCCTACTGGGCGGTGATCATCGTCGCCATGGCGGTGACCGCGCTGATCGGCTTCCTCAACGAGC
>CAZEZD010000080.1:0-9739 GCA_964516115.1 uncultured Hyphomicrobiales bacterium | reverse complement strand
GATCACCCGGAAATTCGGGAGCATCAGGAAGGCCGGGCCGCGCGCGCCGGCCGGCAGATGCAGGAAGGCCTGGTCGGTGCGGCGCGGGAAGGCGCGGCCGCCGATGCGCCGGACGCCGCGGGCCTCCCACTGGGTGATCGCCTGAGGCCTGTCGCGGCCGGCGAGAGTAAGGTCGAGGCCGGCCGGTATCGTCACCTCGTAGCCCCAGCCCTGTCCGCGCTGCCAGCCTTCGGCGCGCAGGAGATTGCCGGTCGACATCAGCGCGTCTGGAACCGACCCCATCAGGTCGATGCGCGCACCGCCGGTGCCGGACCGCGCCGCACGGAGGAAGGTCGACGGCATGAACTGGGTGTGACCAAAGGCGCCGGCCCAGGACCCGCGGAAATTCGACGGGGCGACGTGGCCCTGATTGATGATCTGCAGCGCTGCGACGAACTCGCCGCGGAAGAAGTCCTGCCGCCGGCCGTAGCAGGCGAGGGTCGCAGTCGCCCTGACGACGCTGGTATTGCCCTTCGACCTGCCGAAACTCGTCTCGATGCCCCAGATGGCAGCAATGATGTGCTTGTCGACGCCGGTTTCCTGCTCGGCGCGCTCGAAGGCGGCGCGATGGGCCTGCAGCATGCGGCGGCCCTCGGCGATGCGGTTCGCCGCGACCAGCCCGTTGATGTAGTCCCAGGGCTGGCGCGAGAACTCGGGCTGGCGGTCGAGAAGGGCGAGGATCGAGTTGTCCGGCGTCAGGCCGGCGGTCGCCTGCGCGAAGACCTGGGGCAGCACGCCGCGGGCGCGCGCCTGCTGCTCGAGGCCCCGCAGGCAGTCGGAGAAGCTGCCCTGCGCCGCTGCGGGCGCGGCCGCTGCAAGGCAGGCGGCGACGGTCAGCACCGCCGGAAAGAACTGTCCGCGTTTCATGCCAAGCGCCTCACGTCCCGAACCCCCCGGCCCAGGTTCCAGTGGAACAACGCGCATGCTTGACGAACAGTTAAGCCATGGCGGGTTGGCTGGTCCAGACCCCTTCAGTCACGCTCCAGGCGGAGATCGACCTCGGCCTCGACAAAGCGCCATTCCTCGGTGGCCCTCAGCCGCGCCACCATGTGCTCGAAGGCGCTTTCGTCGTCGGGGGCATATTCGAACCATGTGAGGAAATCGAACGGCCCGCCGAGATCGCGGCAATGGTGCAGGCGTCGCGCCACCTGCGGCAGATAGTCCATGCCGATCGCCGTGTGACGCGAGCGCTCCTCGAAGATGGCGCGGCGCTCGTCCTGGGCAAGCGCCCACCAGGCGGCGGACTTGCGAATGGGAATGAGGGCAGCGCGCGTCGCCTCCGGCCTGCCGAGCCCTTGCTGGCGGGCGGCGAGGGCATTGCTCTCGGCCCGCGTCGCATAGCGCGTGTTGCTGGTGGTGCCGGTCAGCGTCCAGACACCATCAGGCGCATCCGCTCCGCCGGTTACGGCGAGGCGCGGAGCAGCCGGCAGAGCCGGCCCAGCCACCGCCGCACAGGAGAGCATGCGCCAGGGGCCGGTCTCGCCGGCGGTGAAGGAGATGGTCAGGGGGCTCGTCATCGCGACCTCGTCGGCGATTCAATATTCAAGCCCCGTGCCAGGTCCGGTCCGCTCACCCCCGCCGCAGCCGTTCGAGGAAGGTCCGGTCGGCCTCGCCGGTGGGCGACATGCCGAAGCGGCCCTGCATGGTGCGCACCGCCGCCTTGGACTTCTCGCCGAGGATGCCGTCGACATCGCCGAGGTCGAAGCCGAGGCGGTTGAGGCGGGTCTGGATTTCCTCGCGGTCGGCATGGGTGAGGCCGTCCTCGCCGGGGGGCCAGGGCTTGGAGAAGCGTCCCGCACCCTTGATGCGGTCGCCGAGATGGCCGACGGCGAGCGCATAGGAATCGGCATTGTTGTAGCGCTTTATGACGTTGAAATTGCTGGTCACCAGGAGGTGCGGGCCGCCTTCGCCCGCCGGTTTCCAGAGCGAGGCCTGCGCCCCGCCGGACATCGGCCCGCCACTGACGCGCCTGACGCCGGCGCCCGCCCAGCCGTCGAAGCTCCGGCGCTGCGAGCGGTTGCCGGCAAGGCCCGGCGCATGAACCTCGAAGCCCCAGGGCACGCCCGGCGTCCAGCCGTTGCGGCGCAGGTAATTGGCCGCCGACCCCATGGCGTCGGGGATCGAGGTCCAGATGTCGCGACGTCCGTCGCCGGTGAAGTCGACCGCGAAGGCATGGAAGCTCGTCGGCATGAACTGGACATGCCCCATGGCGCCGGCCCAGGAGCCGATCATGTTCTGCGGCGTCGTGTCGCCGGCCTGCAGGATGCGCAGTGCGGCGATCAGTTCGCGGCGGAAGAAGTCGGCGCGGCGTCCTGCGGCGGCCAGGGTCGCCATGGCCTGAATGACGTAGTGCTCGCCGCGGGAGGTGCCGTAGGAGGTCTCGTTGCCCCAGATGGAGCAGACGATCTCGGCCGGCACGCCGTAGCGGCTCTGCACCGCCGAGAAGGTTCCGCCGTGCTGGGCGAGGGCGGCGCGGCCGTTGGTGACGCGCTTGTTCGAGGCGCGCACGTCGACATAGTCGCCGAGCGTGCGGCGGAACTCCGGCTGGCGCTGCGAAAGTTCGATCACCCGCGGATTGGGCTGAACCCCGGAAAAGGCCCGGTCGAACGTCGCCCGCGACACGCCCGCCGACGAGGCGGCCGGCCACAGGCTCGCGACGAACGCCTCGAAGGATCGCGCCTCCGCCGGCCGGATGAGGTGTGGGAGCGTCAGTGCGGCGGCGCCGGCAACGAGGGTGCGGCGGGTGACGAAGGTCATGGGTTCTCCCGTGGGCCTGCCGGATCGGACCTTGATCCAGCGCATGGTGGGTGAATCAGTCGCGCACGAAGATAGCGCGGATAAGGCAGGCCGGCACCCGCCGGCTGGGCCGCAGGCCCCGATGAGGCGATGGAACGATCCGATCCGCGTCCCGTTCCCCATGGGCGACAAGGAGACCTCAACATGACCCAGACACGCATTCCCCGCGACGCCCTCGTGTTCGTCGGCGACGGCGCCAAGGCCCTGTTCCTCCGCAACAAGGGCGATGCCGAACTGGTCAATCTCGTCGTCGAGCGCATCTTCGAGCAGGACAATCCCGCGACCCGCGACCAGGGAACCGACCGGCCCGGCCGCTCCTTCGCCAGCACCGGCACCCATCGCAGCGCCATGGAGCAGACCGACTGGCACCAGCTGGCCGAGGACCGCTTCGTCGGCGAGGTGGCGGACGCGCTGTACAGGCAGGCCCATGCCGGCCGCTTCGAGACGCTCATCGTGGTGGCGCCGCCGAAGGTGCTGGGGGGCCTCCGCAAGGCCTTCCACAAGAAGGTCGCCGACCGGATCACTGCCGAAGTGCCGAAGGACCTGACCAAGCACCCCCTGCACGACATCGAGAAGCTGCTGGCCGGCTGATCTGAGGGCCTGCCTTTCATTCTCCTCGTTTCGGGCCTATCAGGGGTCTTGCGTCTCGCGCGTATGCGCGCGCAGGACACCCTGACCCGTTCCAGCTAAAATGCCGGACCGAATCGCAAGGCTCGCGCAGCCGCCTTGATGGCGCCGCGCGGGCTGAAGGAGAGACCGAGGCTCATGGCCGAACCCGTTCGCACCGAAATCAATGAAGCCGACTACGGCGCCGACAGCATCAAGGTCCTGAAGGGCCTCGACGCCGTCCGCAAGCGCCCCGGCATGTATATCGGCGATACCGATGATGGGTCCGGCCTGCACCACATGGTCTATGAGGTGGTGGACAATGCCATCGACGAGGCGCTCGCGGGCCACGCCACCGAAGTCACCGTGACGCTGAACGCCGACAATTCGGTGACGGTCACCGACAACGGGCGCGGCATCCCCACCGACATCCACCCGACCGAGGGCATTTCGGCGGCCGAGGTCATCATGACCCAGCTGCATGCCGGCGGTAAGTTCGACCAGAACTCCTACAAGGTGTCGGGCGGCCTGCATGGCGTCGGCGTCTCCGTCGTCAACGCCCTGTCGAGCTGGCTGAAGCTGAACATCTGGCGCAGCGGCAAGGAGCATTTCGTCGAGTTCCGGCACGGCGAGCCGATCGCGCCGCTGATCGAGGTCGGCCCCTCGCATGGCAAGCGCGGCACGGAGCTGACCTTCCTCGCCTCCACCGAAACCTTCACCATGGTGGAATACGACTTCCCGACCCTGGAGCATCGGCTGCGCGAACTCGCCTTCCTCAATTCCGGCGTGCGCATCCTGCTGACCGACCGGCGCCATGCCGAGGAGAAGCACGTCGAACTCTACTACGAGGGCGGCGTCGAAGCTTTCGTGCGCTATCTCGACCGCAACAAGACGCCGCTGGTGCCGAACCCGATCATGCTCAAGTCAGAGCGCGACGGCATCACGGTGGAAGTGGCGCTGTGGTGGAACGACAGCTACCACGAGAACGTCCTGTGCTTCACCAACAACATCCCGCAGCGCGACGGCGGCACCCATCTCGCCGGTTTTCGCGGCGCCCTGACCCGGCAGGTGACGAACTATGCCGGATCCTCCGGGGTGACGAAAAAGGAGAAGGTCGATCTCACCGGCGACGATTGCCGCGAGGGGCTGACCGCCATCGTCTCCGTGAAGGTGCCCGATCCGAAATTCTCGTCACAGACCAAGGACAAGCTCGTCTCCTCCGAGGTGCGCCCGGTCGTCGAGGGCATCGTCAACGAGGCCCTCTCGACCTGGTTCGAGGAGCATCCGGCCGAGGCAAAGACCATCGTGCAGAAGGTGGCGGAAGCCGCCGCCGCGCGCGAGGCCGCGCGCAAGGCGCGTGAGCTGACCCGCCGCAAGACCGCGCTGGACGTCGCCTCGCTGCCCGGCAAGCTCGCCGACTGCCAGGAGCGCGACCCCGCCAAGTCCGAACTGTTCATCGTCGAGGGCGACTCGGCCGGCGGCTCCGCCAAGCAGGGCCGCGACCGCGCCTTCCAGGCCGTGCTGCCGCTGCGCGGCAAGATCCTCAACGTCGAGCGCGCCCGCTTCGACAAGATGCTGTCGTCGGAGATGATCGGCACCCTGATCATGGCGCTCGGCACCGGCATCGGCCGCGACGAGTTCAACATCGACAAGCTGCGCTATCACAAGATCATCCTGATGACGGACGCCGACGTCGACGGCTCCCACATCCGGACGCTGCTGCTGACCTTCTTCTTCCGGCAGATGCCGGAGGTGCTCGAGCGCGGCCATATCTTCATCGCCCAACCGCCGCTGTTCAAGGTCTCGCGCGGCAAGAGCGAGACCTACATCAAGAACGAGCGGGCGCTGGACGACTATCTGGTGACCGGCGGCCTGGAGGACAGCCTTCTCGTGCTCGGAACCGGTGAGATCTGCGCCGGCTCCGACCTTGCCGCCATCGTCGAGGAGGCGCGGCAGGTGAAGAACCTGATCGGCGCCGTGCATTCTCGCTACAGCCACGCCGTTGTGGAGCAGGCCGCCATCGCCGGCGCGCTCAACCCCGAGGTCGCCAAGGATCCGGCGCGTGCGCAGGAACTCGCGACCAAAATCGCGCAGCGTCTCGACGCCATCTCGGATGACATCGAGCGGGGCTGGGAGGGCGAATTCAACGGCGAGAAGTACCTGTTCTCGCGCACCGTGCGCGGCGTCAAGGAGGTGGCGATGCTTGACGGCGCGCTGATCTCCTCGCTCGAGGCGCGCAAGCTGGACGAGCATTCCGCCCGGCTCGGCGTCGTCTATGACAAGCCCGCCGTCTTCCGCCGCAAGGCCGGGGAGAAGCAGATCGCCGGTCCGATCTCGCTGTTCGAGACGGTCAAGGAGGCGGGCGCCAGCGGCGTCAAACTGCAGCGCTATAAAGGCCTCGGCGAGATGAATGCCGAGCAGCTGTGGGAGACGACCCTCGACCGCAACGCGCGCTCGCTGCTGCAGGTGAAGGTGAAGGAGGTCGACGAGGCCGACGACATCTTCGTCAAGCTGATGGGCGACGTGGTGGAACCGCGGCGCGAGTTCATCCAGGAGAATGCGCTGAGCGCGACGGTGGATGCCTGAGGCGGTCGGCTCGCCGCCACCGCGGCGAGCATTTCCGCGGATATGCCTTATCGGGCCGGGCCCTTCTGCTCACTCGCCGACACCTACATGAATGCGCGGCGATCGTCCGGCGCGCTTCGCCGGCCCGAACGCCTAAGCCCGCGCGTCCTGCCGGATCAGATCGACCGCCTTCTCCGCGATCATCATCACCGCCGCCTGGGTGTTGGCCGAGACGATGGTCGGCATGACCGAGGCGTCGATAATGCGGATGCCGTCGAGGCCGCGCACCCTGAGGTCCGGCGTGACGACGGCCAGGTCGTCATGGCCCATCCGGCAAGTGCCGACCGGGTGGTAGATGGTCTGGCCATTGCTGCGGGCGAAGTCGTCCCAGGCCGCGTCGGTGGCGACGTCCGGACCCGGGCTCATCTCATGGGCGACATAGGGCGCGAGCGGTGGCTGGGCGACCACGGTGCGGGCGATCTTCATGCCCTCGATCAGGGTCTCCACGTCGCCGCGGGCGGAGAGGAAGTTCGGCCGAATGATCGGCGCCGCAAAGGGATCGGGAGACCGCGCATGGATGGTGCCGCGGGACTCCGGTCGCAACTGCGTCACGCCGATGGTCATGCCGGGCTCGCTGTCCAACAGCCGCGTCGCGGCATTGGCGTAGCTCGCATGCATGAAGAAGTACTGGATGTCCGGCGTCGCGAGGTCCGGCCGCGTGCGGACGAAACCGTAGGCGAGGCCGGTGCCGAGCGTCAGGAAGCCCTTTCCGGTGGCGAAGTAGCGCGCCACGGCCCTGGCCAGCGACAGGCCGCGCGTCTGCTCGTTGAGGGTGATCGGCTTCTTCACCCGCCAGTTCATGCGGGTGCAGTAGTGGTCGATGTAGTTCTCGCCGACCCCCGGCAGGGCATGGCGCACCGGCACGCCGATGGCGGCGAGCACCTCGGGGTCGCCGATGCCGGAGAGTTCGAGAAGCTGCGGCGACTGCACGGCGCCGGCCGCCAGGACCACCTCTCCGCCCGCAAGTGCCACGCGCTCGTCGCCGCGCACGCGGTAGCGCACCCCCGTGACGCGCCGCCTGTCCATGATCAGGCCGGTGGCATGGGCGTCGGTCTCGACGGTGAGGTTCGGGCGGCGGCGGGCCGGATCGAGATAGCCGTCCCGGACCGTCCAGCGCCGGCCGTTTCTCTGGTTCGCTTGATAGTAGCCGAAGCCCTCCTGGGAGGCGCCGTTGTAGTCGGATGGCGTCGGATAGCCGGCCGCAGCGCCTGCGGCGATGAAGGCATTGGCGAGTTCCGGCTGCTCGGAGACGGTGGTGATGGACATGGGTCCGTCGCGCCCGCGCAATTCCGGATCGCCGCCGTCGAAGGCTTCGATCCTGCGGAAATAGGGCAGCACGTCGGCGAAGGACCAGCCGGTGGCGCCGCGCTGGCTCCAGCCGTCGAAGTCCTCGGCCTGGCCGCGGACGAAGATCATGCCGTTGATGAGGGTCGAGCCGCCGAGGCCCTTGCCGCGCGGCACGACGATGCGGCGGTCGCGGGTCGTCGCCTCGGGCTCGGTCTCGAAGCGCCAGTTGAAGTCCGCACCGGCGAGGAGCCTGGAAAAGCCGGCAGGCACGGAGACCCAGAAGCCCTTGCCTTCACCGCCTGCCTCCAGCAGCAGGACGGACGTGCGCGGATCCTCGCTCAGGCGCGCCGCGAGGATGCAGCCGGCCGTGCCGCCGCCCACCACGACATAGTCGAAGGTCCGTCCCGCCGCGCTCATGGCATCCATTCTCCCCGCTCGGCCCGCGCTGATGCGTCACTCGTGCCGCGTGCCATCGCATGGCGTCCGCTTGTCAAACCCGGCGCAGGTGATACGTCAAGGCAGGCATGCCTGTGTGGCGCTATGGGCGCGCCCATGCCATCTTGTCGACGTGTCTGACCGACATGATCATTCCGTGACACCCAAGGCGTCCGGATTGCCCATGTGTTTCAGTCTCGTTTCCACGACGGTCGGACCCGCCGACAACCCGCAACAGATCGCGGCAATGCTCACGATTCGGCCACGGACGGCCGTCGCAGGACCGATTCGCGATCCGACCGACGTTTGCCGCGCGCCGATCCTCGCCCCTCACGTCGCCCCAGGCGCCGTTTCTCCCGCCAGCGGCCACAAGCCGAGCAGCGTTTGCGCCGTCGACCGATTGCCTCGACAGGGCGAGCGTCAGAGGCATCCGACGCCACATTCGAGTTCAGCCAGTCCATGACGATCTCGCCTCCCAGCCCCCAGTTCGCTGCGCTTCCCTACCGGCTTCGGCCGGACGGAACGGTGGAGATCATGCTGATCACCTCGCGCACAACGCGCCGCTGGATCATCCCGAAGGGCTGGCCGATGGGCCAGCGTGCGCCGCACAAGGTGGCCGAACTCGAGGCGATGGAGGAAGCGGGCGTCGCCGGCCGCATCGGCAAGCGCCCTCTCGGCGTGTACCACTACGATAAGCTGCTCAGCGACGGTTCGGCGGCGCGCTGCCGCGTCGACGTCTATGCCCTCGAGGTGCGCAAGGAAAAGGCGTCCTGGCCTGAGAAGAAGCGCCGCGAAAGACGCTGGGTGGACGTCGAGGAGGCGGCATCCCTGGCCGATGATGCGGAACTCGTGCCGCTCATCCGCGGCCTGGGGGTGGGTACGCCCTAGCCTGCGCGCCACGCATGGCACAATCGCCGAACCCAAGGCATTGTGATCGGCCCTCAGGGAAGGACCGTCCATGATCTACGAACTGCGCATCTACAATTGCCTGCCCGGCCGCCTGCCGAAGCTGCTGGCGCGCTTCCAGAATCACACGCTGAAACTCTGGGAGAAGCACGGCATCCGCCAGGCCGGCTTCTTCACCACGGCGATCGGCCCGTCGAACAACGACCTGACCTATCTCGTCGCCTGGGACTCGATGGCCGAGCGCGAGCAGAAATGGGCCGCCTTCCAGCAGGACCCGGACTGGATCGCCGCGCGCAACGACAGCGAAAAGGACGGCCCGATCATCGCCAACGTGGCGAGTTCGTTCCTGTCGCCGACGGCCTTCTCCTCGGTGAAATGATGGCGATCCGGGGCGGGCTGCAGGGTCCGCCCCGGACCGGCAGGTCATTCGACGGTGAAGCGCGTGGTGCCGGCCGAGCGGTTGTAGAAGAGGGTGACGCGGCTCACCTGGCACAGGTTGATGCCGCGGAACTCGGCGGTCTCCTGATCGTCATAGACGACCTTGATGTCGAAGCTGCATTCGGAGGTGGCGCGGTTGAAGCGGACATTGAGCTGCTGGCCGTTCTCCAGGCTGTCGTCGCCCATCAGATCCTCCTCCCAGTTGGTGACGCTGGAGGCGCTGACATAGACCTCGTCGATGGTGTAGCCGGTGCGGTTCACCAGGACGAAGTCCTGCTGGGCCTGGGCGCGGGCGTCGCCCGCGGCCATGAGGAAGAGTGCGGAAAAGGCCGCGAAAAACAGGGCGCGCATGGGAGTCTCGTGTGTTCGTCCGGGGGGCGGCGGGTCGCTGGCCGGAACTGGGGTCTGAAGGCCGCCCGGCGAAACCCTGATGGCGCTTTGACGCAAGGTCAATCGGGCAAGCGGCGGCGCCGATGGCCTAGGCCACCGCATCCGCGGACAGGCAGCGCGCAAGGCGGTTCAGCGGCCGGCGTCGAGCATGATCGGCTGGCCGTGCGGGGTCGCCTCGGCGGCTGCATGCCAGGCCTCGGTCGCCTGGTCGATCGCC
>CAZEZD010000079.1:9868-9950 GCA_964516115.1 uncultured Hyphomicrobiales bacterium | reverse complement strand
CGGTCCGCCATGGCGGAGATCGCCGAGTTGTGGGTGATCACGACGGTGGTCGTCCCCAGCTCCGCGTTGATTTTCTGCAGGG
>CAZEZD010000079.1:0-9858 GCA_964516115.1 uncultured Hyphomicrobiales bacterium | reverse complement strand
CCGCCAGCACGACCCGTCCTGTGTCGAAGTCGAGGGCGCCGGTCGGCTCGTCGCACAGAAGAATGTCGGGCCGCTTGACGACAGCCCGCGCCACCGCAACGCGCTGCTGCTCGCCGCCGGACAGTTGCGAGGGAAAATTGTCCATCCGGTGCGACAGACCGACGAGGGAGAGCGCTTCCTCGGCCGGCATCGGATCGTCGGCAATCTCGGCGACGAGCATGACGTTTTCCCGCACGGTCAGGCTGGGAATGAGGTTGTAGAACTGGAAGACGAAACCGACATGCTCGCGGCGATAGGCGGTCAGTTCCGCCTCGCTCGCCCCGGTAAGGAGATGGTCGCGCCACTGGGCCTTGCCCGAGGTCGGCGCATCGAGGCCGCCCAGAATGTTGAGCAGCGTCGACTTGCCGGACCCGGAGGGCCCGAGGAGCACGACAAACTCGCCGGCATGGATGTCGAGATCGACGTCATGCAGGGCGAGAACCTGGGTCGCACCGCTTCCGTAGGCCTTGGTCAGCCCACGTGCGACGAAGACGGGTTGGCGGGCGTTGCCCCCCTCAGGCCCTGGCGCAGCAGCAGTCATCGCGGTTCCGGCCATCCAATGAAGCACGATGCATGTGGGTGATCCATACTCGCCTTCCATCGCGAGCCATGACAGTCTGCGAGGATGGCGCCGTGAACCGGGCCGTTGTCAATTCAGATAACGGCCTTGCGCCCTCGCGTCGCAACGGCCGACGCTCCGGAGGCGTCAGCTTCGCATGATCGCCGCCAGCTGCTGCAACGGTTCCAGCAGCGAATCGTAGCAGTCGGGGCCGAGATGGGCCCTCACGCGGTCGACGTGAGCCTGCGCGGCGGTGTGAAGGGCGGCGAGCAGGGTCTCGCCCTCTGCGGTCAGGGTCAGCGCGACGGAGCGCCGGTCCCGCTGCGAGGGCGTCCTGAGAACCAGACCACGGCTCTCCATGCGTCGGATGAGCGGAACGAAATTGGTTTTCTGGATGCCGAGGGTCTCGGCCACCTGCGTCTGCCCGGCGCCGGGATTGCGGTCAATCACGGTCAGCACCGCATAGTCCGCCGGCGACATCCCATGCGCCGCAAAGCCCGTACCGATCTCGGCGAAGACGGCCAGCTGCGCCCGGCGCAGGAGATAGCCGACATGGCTGTCGAGAGGACCCAGATCGAGCGCCATGACCACCTCGGAAACGCCGCGTTCGGCACCGCACCCGGACGAGGCTCGCCGCCACGCCGCGCGACGGCGGATCGCTACATGCCCTGCCCCATTGACACAAGCACGGTCCCGGAAAATAGTTATGAACAATAACCAATAATGGTTCCGTGGGAGCGGCGCCCGTGCCTGATCTGTCCCCCTGCCCGGGCCTGTCGGTTCATACCGATGGTGCGGTGGCCGCTATCCGGCTGTCGCGGCCTGCCAAGCGCAATGCCCTGAACGAGGCCATGGTCGCAGGCCTCCAGACGCTCGTCTCCGGCTTTCCCGCTGCCATCCGCGCAGTCGTCATCCACGGCGAGGGCGATCATTTCTGTGCGGGCCTCGACCTCGGCGAGGTGGACGGCGAACCGGACCTCGCCGCCGCCATCCATCATTCTCTCGGCTGGCACCGCGCCTTCCAGGACATCCAGTTCGGCCGCGTGCCGGTCGTCTCGGTGCTGCACGGCGCGGTGGTCGGCGGCGGCTTCGAGCTGGCGGCCGCCACCCATATCCGCATCGCCGAGCGTTCCGCCTTCTTCGCGCTGCCCGAGGGCCAGCGCGGCATCTTCCTCGGCGGCGGCGGTTCGGTCCGCATCCCGCGGCTGATCGGAACGCCGCTCGTCCAGGATATGATGCTGACCGGCCGCTCGCTTTCCGCCACCGAGGCGCAGGCGGCCGGCGCCTGCCAGTACCTCGTTGATGACGGCACGGGACTGGCGCTCGCCATGGACCTTGCTCGCAAGGCGGCGGGGATTGCCGAGATGACCCGTTTCGCGGTGATCCATGCCCTGCCGCGTATCGCCGAGGCCGACCCGCATATCGGCTATCTGACCGAGGCGCTGATGGCATCCGCTGCCCAGACCATGCCCGAGGCCAAGGCGCGGGTCCGCGACTTCCTCGCCAAGAAGGCGGCCAAGGTCACCCGGCCCGATTGAGCCAGACCGGGCGAGCCCTCCAGCCCGCCCAGTCCAAGTGCATTCCGCAAGTCCACCCATCGCCTCGCCCAGCCGCAAGCGGCACCCCCGGAGGCTCCGATGTCGCGTGTCGCACCTCGCCAGACGACCGTCGCCGACGGCGACAACTGGAATCGGCTCGGCCGCCTCGACCCCCTCATCGAGGATCGGGCCGACGGCACGCGTCTCGTCACCGTGCGCCAGACGATCGACGCCTATCCGCGCGCGCTGCCGGACAGGCTCGTGCACTGGGCAGCGGTGGCTCCGCGCCGCACCTTCCTTGCCGAACGGAAAGCCGATGGCTCCTGGCGCGAACTCACCTATGGCGAGGCGCTGCGGCAGGTCCGCCGCCTCGCATCCGCGCTTATCGACCACGAACTCTCGGCCGAACGCCCTCTCGCTATCCTCTCCGGCAACAGCATCGACCATGCGCTCGTCGCGCTCGCCGCGATGATGATCGGCGTGCCCTATGCGCCTATCTCGCCGCCCTACAGCCTCGTGGCCCGCGACTTCGGCAAACTCGCCTATTGCCTCGACCTGCTCACGCCGGGGCTCGTCTTCACCGCCGACGCCGTTCCGTTCCAGGCGGCGCTCACCGCCATTGCACGCCCCGACCGCAGGCTCGTCGCCGGCCAGAGTGCGGAGGCGGCGGGAGTGACGCCGCTCGTCGCGCTGGAGGGGTCGGAGGACGATCCGCGCGTCGATGCCACCTTCGCCGCCATCGGGCCCGATACCATCGCCAAGTTCCTGCTGACGTCCGGCTCGACCGGCGAGCCGAAGGCGGTGATCAACACCCAGCGCATGCTCATGGCCAACCAGGTCATGCTGCTGCAGTGCTTCCCTTTCCTCGCCGAGGCGCCGCCGGTCTTCGTCGACTGGCTGCCGTGGAACCACACCTTCGGCTCGAACCACAATTTCGGCATGGTGCTCACCCATGGCGGCACGCTCTACATCGACGAGGGCAAGCCGGTGGCCGGCGGCATCCTGCCGACGGTGCGCAACCTCAGAGAGATTGCCCCGACCGCCTATTTCAACGTGCCGAAGGGGTACGAGGCGCTGCTGCCACACCTTCAGGCCGACCCCGCCTTCGCGCGCCACTTCTTCAGCCGCCTCGAGATGCTGTTCTATGCCGGCGCCGGCCTCGCCCAGCCGGTCTGGGACGGCTATCGGGCGCTCGCCCGCGAGTGCGCCGGTCGTGATGTGCCCTTCGTTACCGGCCTCGGCGCCACCGAGACCGCCCCTTCCGCCATCATGAACCTGCGCACCACAGGGCAGGCCGGCGCCATCGGCCTTCCCATGGCGGGCGTCACGCTGAAGCTGGTGCCGTCCGGCACCAAGCTCGAGGCGCGCGTCAAGGCGGAAACGGTGACGCCCGGCTACTGGCGCCGGCCCGATCTGACGGCGAAGGTCTTCGACGAGGAGGGCTTCTACAAATTCGGCGACGCCGTCGCCTATGCCGATCCCGCTGACCTCTCGAAGGGCTTCCTCTTCGACGGCCGTCTGTCTGAGGATTTCAAGCTCGCCACCGGCACGTGGGTGAGCGTCGGGCCCCTTCGCCACCTGCTCAACTCGACCCTGGACCCGCTGATCCGCGATACGGTCATCACAGGACACGACCGCGATCATGTCGGCGTGCTGCTGGTCCCCGACCGCGAGGCCTGCGCCACCTTCGCCGGCCTCGCTCCGGGCGATCCCGCCCTCCTGGCCCATGCTGGGCTGGTTGGGGAGATCACCCGCCGGCTGGCGGCTCTTGCCGCAGCCGCCACAGGGTCCTCAAATCGCGTGGCACGGGCGCTGATCCTCGCCGAACCGCCGTCGCTGGAACTCGGCGAACTCACCGACAAGGGGTCGATCAACCAGCAGGCCGTGCTGGCCCGCCGGCCCGATCTCGTCGCCGCCCTCTATGCGGAGCCGCCGCCGGCCGGCGTCATCGCCCTCGATTTGCCCGCAGGAGATTCCCGATGAAGGTCGACGATCTCGTCGCCATCGACATCCACACCCATGCCGAAGTGTCCTGCCGCCAGGAGGCGGACCCCTACTGGACGCCTTTCGAGGAGGCGGCCGGCAAGTATTTCAAGGTCGGCAAGCGGCCGACCATCGCCGAGACGATCGCGCACTACCGCGAGCACCGGATCGGCCTCGTGATGTTCACGGTGGACACCGAGACGCAGATCGGCAACCGCCGCATTCCCAACGACGAGATCGCGGACGCTGCCCGTGACAATGCCGACATCATGATCGCCTTCGCCTCCATCGACCCGCACAAGGGCCGGCTGGGCGCCCGCGAGGCCGAGGAGCTGATCGAGGGCGGCATCGTCAAGGGCTTCAAGTTCCACCCGACCTGCCAGGGCTTCTATCCCAACGACCGCATGGCCTATCAGCTCTACGAGGTGATCGCCCACCACAAGCTGCCGGCGATCTTCCACACCGGCCATTCCGGAATCGGCACCGGCATGCGCGGCGGCGGCGGAATGCGGCTGAAGTACTCCCAGCCCATCCACATCGACGACGTCGCCGTCGACTTTCCCGACATGACGATCGTGCTGGCCCATCCGTCCTGGCCCTGGACGGACGAGGCGCTGTCCATGGCCCTGCACAAGCCCAACATCTACATCGACCTGTCGGGCTGGATGCCGAAGTACTTCCCACCGCAGATCGTCCAGTATGCCAATGCCCAGCTCCGGTCCAAGATGCTGTTCGGTTCCGATTTTCCCCTGATCGCCCCCGAGCGCTGGCTCGCCCAGTTCGCCGAGGTCGGGTTCAAGCCGGAGGTCCACGACCTGATCCTGAAGAAGAATGCCATGAAAGTACTGGGGCTCGGCGGCTGACGGCCGGCCCCGTCCGAGGAAGCGCGCATATCACCGCGGGCGACCGGCCACGAGAGTCCGGCGACCCGCAGAGCCAAGAGGGAGTACTACCCATGACAACTATGAATCGCCGCCGCATGCTCGGCCTGTCGGCCGCAGCGCTCACCGCCTCCACCCTGCCCGCCCCGGCGCAGATCATCCGCGGCGTCGGTCGCATCCTCGTCGGCTTCCCGGCTGGCGGACCGACCGACACGCTGGCCCGCCGCCTCGCCGAGAGCCTGCGCGGCACTTTGGCGGAGAGCTTCGTCGTCGAGAACCGTCCGGGAGCCGCCGCCAAGCTGGTCATCCAGGCCCTGATGGAAGCGCCCGCCGACGGCCGCACCATGCTGATCAGCCCGGACGCGATGTTCACCATCTATCCGAGCGTCTACAAGAAGCTCGCCTACAATGCCGCGACCGACGTCACGCCGGTGACGCCTGCGACCTACGCGACCTTCGCTCTGGCCGTCGGCCCCATGGTGCCGGCCGAGGTGAAGGACGTCGCCAGCTTCATCGCCTGGGCCAAGGCCAACCCGACCCGTGCGGCCTACGGCTCACCCGCCGCCGGCTCCACGCCGCATTTCATGGGCGAACTCCTGGTGGCGGCCGCCCAGATCCAGCTCCGCCACGTGCCCTATCGCGGCTCGACGCCGGCCATCCAGGACCTGCTCGGCGGGCACATCGCCTCCACCATCACGCCGATCGGCGATTATGTCCCGCACGTCGCCTCCGGGGTGCTCCGCGTTATCGGCGTCACCGACCGGGAGCGCTCTGCCTTCCTGCCGAATGTGCCGACCTTCGCCGAGCAGGGCTACGCACAGGTCGCCGGGCGCGACACCTTCGGCTGCTTCCTGCCGAAGGGCGCCTCCCCGGCGCTCGCTGCCCAGATCGCCGGCTTCGTCGCAGAGGCGGTGAAGGTGCCGGCGACGCGCGACACGCTGCGCGCCGTGGGCCAGGAGCCCTTCACCATGTCGCCGCCCGACTATGCGGCCTATCTCGACCGTGCCCGAAAGGCCTGGGAGCCGATCGTGAAGGCCTCCGGCTTCTCGCTCGACGAATGACGCACTGCTGCGGGTGGGGCGATGCGCCCCGCCCGCCGGCTGGCGCTTGTCGCCTCGGCTGCCCACGGGGGCTGGTTCGGCGGCACTTAGGGAAGCAGCCCGGCCGGCGCCTGTGCCGCGAAGGATCGCGCGATCTCGTCCCGGCGCGCCACCCACACCCGGTCGCCAAGGGCGGCAAGCCGCTCGGTGATCCTCGCGAAGGCGGCGAAGCGCCCCGGCCGGCCGCAGATGCGCAGGTGGAAGCCGATATTGAGCAGGCGGGAATGACCCTGCGCCGCCTCGGCCAGCAGCACCTCCAGCGCATCATCGACATAGTCGACCATGTCCCCGGCCCGCACGAAGCCGTTGGGGTGGAAGAACTTCATGTCGTTGCTGTCGAGCGCATAGGGCACGACAAGGAGCGGCCGCGCGCCCGACCGGTCCCAGTAGGGCAGGTCGTCGTCGAAGGCGTTGGACGTGTAGAGAAAGCCCTTCTCGACCAGCAACTCGCGCGTCCAGGCGCTCTCGGCGCCCCGGCAGAAGAAGCCGGCGGGCCGCGCGCCGCAGACCCTCTCGATCACGGCGATGCAGCGCTCAAGATCGGCCGCCTCGGCCTCACGCGTCGGATAGTCGGCATGGGGCCGCCAGCGCCAGCCATGGACGGCCGCCTCATGGCCGCGGTCGGTGGCGGCTCGGGCGAGATCGGGCGCCCGCTCCACCGCCCGTCCGCAGAAGAGGAAGGTGGAAGCGAGACGCGTCCGCTCCAGGGCGTCCAGCATGCGCCACAGCCCGGCCCGCGTGCCGTAGGCGAAGATCTGCTCCTGGCCGCGGTCCCGCGTGCCCGGCTCGACGACGCTGATGACCTCGCCGAGCCGCTCCGAGACCGGATCGCCGTCGCCGACCTGCAGCTCCGCGCCCTCCTCGAAATTGACGTTGAGGGAGACGGCGAGGCGCGCGCCGTTCGGCCAGCGGATGTCCGGCCAGCGTCCGCCATAGCCGACGAGATCGCGGGTCTCCCGATCAGCCATCGCGGTGCTCGAAACGCGCGCGCAGGGTTTCCGGGATGCCGGTGCAGGCCTTGGCGGCAGGGCGGCGGAAGGTGCCTTGCGTGGCCTTGGCGGGCTTCAGCGCGGCAAGCGCCTCCGCCTGCTTCACTGCCGCCTGGATGCCGTCGACGAGGGGGACGGGCACGCGGTCGCGGGCGCTCTGCGCCAGCCCTGACAGCGGCGCCCCTGCGAGGATGACGACGTCCGCGGCATTGTCGGTGACGACGCGGTTGGCGAGTTCAACCAGCGCCGCCTCCTTCTCGTCCTGAACATCCGCGATGGAGGCGAAGGCGCCCTCCAGGGCGAAGATGCCGGCGCATCGGCCGCGCATCCCGTTCCAGTCGAGGCATTCATTGTACCAGGGCACGAGCCCGCCGGAGAAGGTGACGATGGCGAAGGACCGGCCGAGCATGCAGGCGGTCAGCATCGCCGCCTCCGCCATGCCCACCACCGGAATATCGAAAAGCTCGCGCGCGCCACCAAGGCCCGGATCGCCGAAGGCCGCGATGACGGCCGCGTCGACCTCGTGGTGGGCTTCCGCAAGCATCTCCAGCGCCACCGCCGAGCCGATCACCGCGTCGGCGCGGGTGGCGATATAGGGCACGCCGCGCGGCGCGGTCATGGCGACGAGGTCCGTCGCGGGCGCCTTCACCGCCGCCGCGGCCGCCATGAGCCGGTCGGTCACTGCCTCTGTCGTGTTGGGGTTGGCGATCAGCAGCCGCATCGGTCAGGCCTCGAAGGCGGAAAGGGCCGGACGCGGCTGCCAGGGCGGGAGGCCGAGGCCGGCGCGCCAGTGGTGGGCGATGGCGTCGCGCCGTGCAAACCAGACGCCGGGCGTCGCCGCCATGTGGTCGAGCAGCCGCTCGAGCCCGTCGATGCGCGCCGGGCGGCCGATGATGCGAAGGTGCAGGCCGATGGACAGCATGCGCGGCTCCTCCACGCCCTCCTGCATCAGCCGGTCGAAGGCGCCGATGCAGTAGCGGGCGAAATCGTCGGCCTGCACGAAGCCTCCACCCGGCTGGAAGCGCATGTCGTTGGTGTCGAAGGCATAGGGCAGGATGACGAGGTCGCGGTCGCCGTCGTGGTGCATGAACGGCATGTCGTCGTTGTAGGCGTTGGAATCGTAGAGGAAGCCGCCGTGCTCCATCAGCAGGCGGCGGGTGTTGACGGATGTCGCCGATCGCGTGTGCCAGCCGACCGGCGGCGCGCCGGTCGCGTCGGCAATCGCGCCGACCGTGCGGCCGATGGCCTGACGCTCGGCGGCCTCCGGCATGTGGACATGCTTCTCCCATCGCCAGCCGTGACAGGAGATCTCGTGGCCGTCCGCAACCGCCTCTTCCGCCAGCCAGGGCGACACCGCGATGGCGCGCCCGCAGGCATTCAGCGTCGCGGTTACGCCCCGCTCGGAGAGGAGCTTGCGGATGCGCGGCCAGCCCCGGCGGGTGCCGTATTCGTAGTGGCTCTCCATGCAGAGGTCGCGCGAGCCCTCGATCCGCTCCACCGCCTCGTAGATGAACTCATTGGCCTCGTCCCCGGCCCCGAGCGAGAGCTCCGCCCCCTCCTCGACATTGACGACGATGGACACGGCGAGCCTTGCGTCGCCCGGCCAGCGGATCTTCGGCGGCGATGCGCCATAGCCGCGAAAGTCGCGGTCGGTGGCGGGAACGAAAGGCGCTGGGGGCATCAGAAATCCGCGAGGCGCCTGAGACCGACCAGCCTGTCGCCGATGATGAGCGCGATCACCGCCAGCAGGATGAGCCCCGTCGAGATCGCGGCGATGACCGGGTCCGGGCGCTCCTCGACATATTGCAGCATCTGGATGGGGAGAGTCTTGGTCCAGGCGTCGGTGAAGAAGATGGAGATCGGATAATTGTCCATCGAGGCGAGGAAGGCGAACATGGCCGAGGTGAGGAAGGCCGGGGCGAGCGCCGGCACCATCACCTTGCGCAGCGCCTTGCCATAGGAACAGCCGAGCGTGCGCGCCGCGTCGATCAGCGTGAAGTCGAAGAGGCTGAGCGCCGCCAGCACCGTGCGCACCACATAGGGCATGGTGATCACCACATGGGCGACGAGCAGGCTCGGCCAGGCCTCGCGCAGGCCGACCGCCTTGAAGCCCTGCAGCATGGCGATGCCCACGACGAGGCCGGGAAGCATCAGCGGCGAGACGAGGAAGGTGGCGATGGCTTCGCGCCCCCCGAAACGTCCGCGCACCAGCGCGATGGCGCAGAGCGTGCCGAGCACCAGCGAGACGAGAGTCGACAGCGCGGCGATCTGCACGGAGGTCGCGAGCGACGACCACAGGCCCCGCGTGGCCGGCAACTGGTTGTACCAGCGCATCGACCAGCCGGGCGGCGGCAGGGTGAAGACCGCCGACGAGCCGAAGGACACCGCCACCGTCACCACCAGCGGCGTCATCAGGAAGACGATGGCGAAGATCGCGACGGCCCAGACGAGGGCGGAGGAGGCCTTCTCGAGCGCCGTCATTGCGAGCCTCCCAGACGCTTCGCCAGCCAAGACGAGGCGACGACGATCGACACCGCCATGACCAGCAGCACCACCGCCGTGGTCGATCCCAGCGCCTCGTTGCGCATCAGCAAGAAGGAGCGGCCGGTGAGCGTTGCCAGCATCTGGAAGCGGTCGCCGATCAGCAGGCTCGGGATGACGAACATCGACACCGACATGGAGAAGACGAAGGCGATCCCCGACACGAGCCCCGGCAGGGTCAGCGGCAGGAAAATGCGGCGGAAGCGGTAGAGCGGGCTCGCCCCGAGC
>CAZEZD010000078.1:0-10035 GCA_964516115.1 uncultured Hyphomicrobiales bacterium | reverse complement strand
TGCTCGACCAGTCGGTGTCGGTCTCCGCCACCATGCTGGAGCGCGGCGAGATCGTCTCAACCCGCGGCCGCAACGCCGAGGAGACCCAGCGCTGGAACGCCCGCGGCGGCGACCTGACGGGTGGCAAGCCGATCATCGTGCTGATCAACGGCGGCTCGGCCTCGGCCTCGGAGATCGTCGCCGGAGCGCTGCAGGACCACAAGCGCGCCACGGTTCTCGGAACGCGCTCCTTCGGCAAGGGCTCGGTGCAGACCATCATCCCGCTCGGCAGCCAGGGCGCGCTGCGGCTCACCACGGCGCGCTACTACACGCCGTCGGGCCGCTCCATCCAGGCACGCGGCATCGATCCCGACATCGTGCTCGAGCAGCCGGTTCCTGAGGAACTGCGTGCCGCGGCGCGGCCGCAGGAGAACCGCGGCGAGGCCGGCCTGCGCGGACATCTGCGCAACAACTCGACCGAGAGCAACGAGGAGCGTCCGGCCTCCGCGGTCTATGTGCCGCGCGAGCAGAAGGACGACGTCCAGATCGGCCGGGCCCTCGAACTGCTGCGCGGCACGGCGACGGATCCTGCCTTCCCGCCGAGCCAGCGTGCCGCCGCCGCACCGGCGACGCCTGCTCCCGCCACGCCGGCTGCTCCGGCGCCGGCCACGCCGTCGCGCTGAGGTCGGAAAGATCTGCCCCATCAGGGCCCTCCGGCGAAGAGCCGGGGGGCCTTTTTCGTGAGGGGTCGGGTCCTGTAAGCTGGCGTCGACCCGTATCGAAGGCCTTCCGATGTCCCTGTGCTCCCCGCAGACCCGCCTGTTCGCCGACGAGGTGCTTTCGGCCTATCGCGCAGGGCGCCAAATCGCGCCGCTGACGGCGCTGGAGCCGACTTTCGCCATGGCCGACGCCGAGAAGGTCGGTCACGAGGTGGCGCGGCGGCGGGCATCAGCCGGCGAGACGATCATCGGACGCAAGATAGGCTTCACCAACCGGACCATCTGGGAGGAGTACGGCGTCTATTCCCCGATCTGGGGTCCCGTCTATGACACGACCTTCCGCGACGTGGAGGGTGCGGCGACCGTCGACATCGCCCATCTCGTCGAGCCGCGGATCGAGCCGGAGATTATCCTCGGCTTCCGTGCGCCGGTGACCGCCGGCATGGACGAGCGCGCCATCCTTGCCAGCGTCGGCTGGGTCGCCCATGGCTTCGAGATCGTCCAGTCTCTGTTTCCCGGCTGGAAGTTCCAGGGGGCGGACTGCCAGGCCGCCTTTGGTCTGCACGGCGCGCTCGTCTGCGGGCCGCGCACGGCGGTCGACGGCGACCCGGAGCGATGGATGACGGCGCTCACGGGCTTTGCCATCACCATCTTCCGCAATGGCGAGAGGCTCGACCGCGGCATCGCGGCCAATGTGCTCGACGGCCCGCTCTCGGCGGTGAAGCATCTGGCCGGCGTGCTCGCCGCCGATCCGCAGGCGAGCCCCATCCAGGCCGGCGAGATCATCACGACGGGCACCGTGACGCGGGCCTTTCCGATCGCGGCCGGCGAGACATGGTCGACCGAGGTCGAGGGGATCGACGTCGCACCGATGCGGCTGACCTTCGCCTGAGGTCTGGCTGCGGAAGCCGGCCTCAGGTCTCCACCAGCGGCTTCGGCACCGGCGCGCCCTCGGTGCCGGTCATGAACTGCGCCTTGGCCAGGTCGGCGAAGGTGCCGCCCAGCGCAACCAGTTCCTCGAAATTGCCGCTCTCGATGACGCGTCCCTGGTCAAAGACGAGGATGCGCGTCGCATGACGGATGGTGGCGAGGCGATGGGCGATGACGAAGGTGGTGCGGCCCTTCATCACCTCCTCCAGCGCCAGTTGCAGCTTCTGCTCGGTCGTGGCGTCGAGGGCCGAGGTGGCCTCGTCCAGGATGAGGATAGGCGGGTCCTTCAAAAGCGCGCGCGCGATGGAGAGGCGCTGCCTCTCGCCGCCGGAGAGCGAGCGGCCGCGCTCGGCCACCTCGGTGTCGAGCCCGTCCGGCTGGCGCTTCAGGAAGTCCATCGCCTGGGCCCGCTCGCAGGCCTGCCAGATCTCCTCGTCGGTCGCCTCCGGCCGGCCCACCTGGAGGTTCTCCTTGATGGTGCGGGCAAACAGCATCGGCTCCTGGAACACGACGCCGATGTTGCGGCGGAGCGAGACGAGCGCGATGTCGCGGATGTCGTGGCCGTCGATGAGGACGCGGCCCGACTGCGGGTCGAAGACCCGGTGCAGCAGCGACAGGGTCGTCGACTTGCCGGATCCGGTGGAGCCGACGAGGGCGATGGTGTCGCCGGGATTGGCGACGAAGGTGAGGTCGGCCACGGCGGCGCGCTTGCCGTCATAGGAGAAGGACACGTTGTCGAAGGCCACCGTGCCGGTCACCCGGCCGATGTCGAGGGCGCCCGGACGGTCGTGCACCTGCGGCGCGGTGTCGACCACGTCGAAGAAGTCCTTGATCTTCGGACCCTCGAGGAACACCGAGTTGATGAAGCCGACGAGGGCCTCGAGCTTGCCGATCAGCATGGTGGCGAAGCCCATGAAGGTGACGATCTCGCCGATGGTGGCGAGGCCGTTGATGTGCAGCCAGGTGCCGACGAGGAAGATGGACAGGACCGTCAGCGTCGCCGAGGCGCGCGAGGCGACCGCCGCGATGGCCCACCACGACAGCACCGGGATCTGGGCTGCGAGAAGCGCGTCGATCGTGGCGCGCATGGCGCGCACCTCGGCCTCGACGCGGGTGAAGGACTGGATCACCGGCACGTTGCCGAGGGCGTCGGTGGCCCGTTCGGCGAGGGCATTGTGGAATTCCTGGACCTTGCCCTGAAGCGTCTCGGTCTTCCGCAGCACCCAGCTCGTCAAGATGAAGAAAAAGAAGACCATCACCACCAGAAGGCTGCCGAGCCGCCAGTTCACCCAGAGCGACACCGGCACCAGGATGACGAGCGCGATGAGCGAGGCGCAGTGCTCGCGCAGGAAGGAGAGCAGCAGCCAGGCCATGGCGTTGGAGCCTTCCAGCATCTGCTTGAGCAGGCGGCCGGAATGGGCTCCCGAGTGGTAGCTGAGCGGCAGATTCAGCACGTGCTCGAAGAAGTGCTGCATGAAGGCGAGACGCCGGCGGTGCGACATGCGGTCGGCATGGAGGGCGACCAGCACGCCCGCACCGATGGTGAACAGGCCGAAGATGACCCAGGCCAGCACCAGCGGCAGGATCTCGGGCCAGGTCACGATGCGACCGCGGGCCTGAGCGCCCGACAGGGTGTCGATGATCCGGCCGAACAGGATGGGCTCGGCGAACATGATGCATGCGAGCACGATGTTGCAGCCGAGCAGGATCATGCCGAGCCGGGTTTCCGGGCCGAGCTGCTTGAGGACGCGCCAGTAGACCCTGAGAAGCGACATGCGAAGGCCCCGCGAACATCAACCACAGACGAGTCGCCAGAAGCACACTTGCCAGACGAAACCTGCAGCTTGCTCGAACTGGCTCCAATCACGCGACGTGTCAACGTCGGATGGTTATCTGGCCCTGCGTAGCTATCGCCATCGTGGCCTCCATCGCCAGGATCACATATCGTTGGCGTAGGGGTAGATCCTTCAGGCGGCCTTCAAACGATTCAGAGAGATTGAGTCGAACGGGTGTGTCTTCGCGCCATTTGATACCTACCTTTCCGACCGCCTTGACTAGCTGATCGACGTCCGCCTTCGAAATTTTCTCGTCCCCTCTATGAGCGAATCTATTTCTATGGCTATTCATGATAGTGAATGGCGACAGATAAATTTCTGCGACCCCGAGTAAATGCAATACCTCAATCTTTTGGCTTAAATACCGAAATCCGCTCCTATCAACTAAGTATCTGTCATTTGTCTTGTGCGCAATTACGGAATCAATAGCTCTTTCTGCCTCATAGTGACATCTAATAATGACACCGATATCATCGGAAGACTTAAGGGCTTCCAAGAAGCGATCCATGTCTGGATTGTGCTGAGTAACCACTGTGGTCTTTGGGACGGCCGTTGATGGGTATCCATGGTGGTAGTTCATTGGATAAACCACTTTGAGTCAAAATCGCAGTCCTCTCCCTAGCCACGGCAGGGCGAGATGGGGCGCCACCGTCGCGGCGATGTCGGCGAACGTATCGCGCCGCCCGATGTTGCCGACCGGCAATCCCGGCCCGAAGGCGAGGACGGGGACATGCTCGCGGGTGTGGTCGGTGCCGCGGAAGGTCGGGTCGCAGCCATGATCCGCGGTGATGACGGCGAGGTCGCCGGGCCGGAGCGCGGCTTCGAGCGACGGTAGCCAGGCGTCGAAGGCCATCAGCGCCCGGCCATAGCCCTCCGGGTCGCGGCGGTGGCCGTGGAGCGAGTCGAAGTCGATGAAATTCGCCATGAGCAGGCCGCCGTCGGGCAGCGTCGCAAGGCCTTCGAGGGCGCGCGCCTGCAGCGCCGCATTGCCGGAGGCCTTCAGCACCTCGCCGGTGCCGACATGGGCGAAGATGTCGCCGATCTTGCCAACCGTGACGACGCCTCGCCCGGCGTCCTCCGCAACCTTCAGCAGGGTCGGGGCCGGCGGTGGCACCGCATAGTCGCGACGATTGCCGGTGCGCACGAAGTCGCCGGCCGACACGCCGGTAAAGGGGCGGGCGATGACGCGGCCGATGTCGAGCGGATCGCAGAGGCGGCGGGCGATGCAGCACAGTCCGTACAGCCGCTCCAGCCCGAAGGCCTCCTCGTGGGCGGCGATCTGCAGAACCGAATCCACCGACGTATAGAGGATCGGCTTGCCGGTCCGCATGTGCTCCTCGCCGAGGTCGGCGATGATCTCGGTGCCTGAGGCGTGGCGATTGCCGAGGATGCCCGGCAGACCCGCCTCGCGGACGAGGGCGTCCGTCAGGCTGGCGGGGAAGCAGGGCACGGTCTGAGGGAAATAGCCCCAGTCGAAGGTGACCGGCACGCCGGCGATCTCCCAGTGGCCGGACGGCGTGTCCTTGCCCGTCGAGGTCTCGACGGCATAGCCGTGGCGGGCGGAGAACGGCCCGTCCGCCGAGAGGCTGGGCGGCAGGCGGCCCGTGGAGGCGAGCGCCGCGGCGCCGAGGCCGAGACTGTCGAGGTTGGGCAGCGCGAAGGGAAGCCTCCTCTCCGCATACCATTCCGCCACGTGGCCGAGCGTGTCGGCGCCCGCGTCGCCATAGCGGGCCGCATCGGCGCTGGCGCCGATGCCGACCGAATCGAGGACGAGGATGAGGGCACGCGGCATGGCTCAGCCTGCGATCCGCGCCTGGACCAGGGCGCCGACGGCGGCGCCGCCATCGCCGAGCGACACGGCGCGCTCGATCATCGCCGCAACTCCTGCCATCGTCGCCTCGTCCCGGCCATGGACAAGGGCCAGCGGCTGGCCGGCTTCGACCTCCTGGCCGAGCGCGACGATGTCGGTGAGCCCGACGGCATGGTCGACCGGATCGGCCGAGCGGGTGCGGCCGCCGCCGAGCGCCACCACCGCCATGCCGATGGCGCGCGCATCGATCGACAGCACCGTGCCGGCGCGGGGCGCGGCCACCGGGCGCACCAGCGGCGCGCGGGGCAGGTGCCTGTCGGGATGCTCCATCAGGTCGCGCGGGCCGCCAAGGGCGGCGACCATGCGCTGGAAGACCTCCGCCGCCCGGCCGTTGCCGAGCACGCGCTCCAGCTTGCCGAGGGCGGCGTCCAGGTCGGGTTCCAGCTTGCCGAGCACCAGCAGTTCGGCTGCGAGCGCCATGGTGACGCCGTGCAGGCGCGACACGGCGTGGCCGCCCTCCAGATGCTCGATGGCGATGCGCACTTCCAGCGCGTTGCCGGCCGCCGGGCCGAGCGGCTGGTCCATGGCGGTGACGAGCGCGACCGTCGGCAGGCCGGCGCCGGCGGCGACCGTCGCGATGGACTGGGCCAGTTCACGCGCGCGTGGGAAGTCCGGCATGAAGGCCCCCGAGCCCGTCTTCACGTCCATGACGAGGCCGTCCAGCCCGGCTGCGAGTTTCTTCGACAGGATCGAGGCGGTGATGAGTGGGATGGATTCCACTGTCGCGGTGACGTCGCGCACGCCATAGATGACCTTGTCTGCGGGGGCGAGATCGGCGGTCTGGCCGATGATGGCGCAGCCGACCTCCCGCACCGTCCGCCGGAACAGGTCGTGGGCGGGCGTCGCATCGTAGCCGGGAATGGATTCCAGCTTGTCGAGCGTCCCGCCGGTATGACCGAGGCCGCGCCCGGAGATCATCGGCACGAAGCCGCCGGCCGCCGCCACCATCGGCGCCAGCATGAGGGAGACCGTGTCGCCGACGCCGCCGGTCGAGTGCTTGTCGAGGACGGGGCCGGGCAGGTCGAGGTCGCGCCAGGAGAGCGTGCGTCCGGAGGCGGTCATGGCGCGGGTGAGCGCCACGCGCTCGGGCATGGTCATGTCGCGGAAGAAGGTCGCCATGCAGAAGGCGGCGACCTGCGCCTCGGTCACCGTTCCCGTGCTGATTCCCGCGACGAAGGCGGCGATGTCCTCCTCGCCGAGCGTCCCGCCGTCGCGCTTGGCGCGGATGATCTCCTGCGGAATGAAGGTCATGTCTCGCCCGCCGCCACCAGCAGGGCGTCGAGGAGGCCGGAGGCGCCGAAGCGGAAGGTCCTCGGGTTCGCCCAGTTAGGCCCCATGATCCGGTCGGCGAGGGCGAGGTAGGTTTTCGCATCCTCGAGCGTGCGGATGCCGCCGGAGGGTTTGATGCCGATGGTGCGGCCGGACGCCCGGATCTCCTCCAGCATGAGGCTGACGGCCTCGGGGGTCGCGGAGACCTCGGTCTTGCCCGTCGAGGTCTTGATGAAGTCGGCGCCGGTGCCGATGGCGATACGCGCCGCCTCGCGGATGAGAGCAGGCGTCTTCAGTTCGCCCGTCTCGAGGATGGTCTTCAGCGTGCGGCCGGGCGGCACCACGGCGCGGACGGCGCCGAGAAGGGCGCCGACGACCTCGCGCCGGCCTTTCGCCAGCGCCCGCCAGGGCAGGACGACATCGATCTCGTCGGCGCCGTCGAGAATCGCGTAGCGGGCCTCGTCCGCTGCGCGCATGACGTCGTCGTCGCCGGCCGGGAAGTTGACGACGGTCGCGACCTTCACGGGCGTGTCCCTCAGCAGACGGCGCGCCTGCGGCACGAAGCCGGCCCAGAGGCAGACCGCGGCGACCGGGCCGAGCGGCGTCACGGCGCGGGCGCAGAGCCCCTCGACGCCGGTCTCGTCGAGGCCGTTCGACAGGTCGGTCAGGTCGAGGAGCGCCACGGCGCGTCGGGCAAAGTCCCTGTCGGTCATGGGGCAAGCTCGTCGAGGAAGCCGCGAATCACCGCCTCCATGGCTGCGGCGCCGGCGCTCGCCACGGCCTTGGTCTCGGCGTGGGAGGGCGCTTCGGTCGAAAGCCCGGCGGCGAGGTTGGTGATCATCGACAGCGCCGCGACGGTGAGGCCGGAATGGCGGGCGAGGATGACCTCCGGCACGGTCGACATGCCGACCGCGTCGGCGCCGAGCGTGCGCAGCGCGCGGATCTCGGCCGGCGTCTCGAAGCTCGGGCCGGTCACCCAGGCATAGACGCCCTCGAACAGGGCGATGCGGCGGCGCGCTGCGCCATGGGCGATGGCGGTGCGCAGCGCGGGGTCATAGGCGGTGTTCATTGGCACGAAGCGGCCGTCACCGGTCTCCCCGATCAGCGGATTGGGGCCGAACAGGGCGATGTGGTCCTCGACCACCATGATGCTGCCGGGCGGCATGTCGGGCTTCAGAGACCCCGCGGCATTGGTGACGAGAAGGCGCGGCACGCGGAGCGCGGCAAGCGTGTCGATGACCGGCTTCATGGCGCGCGAATCGCCGCTCTCGTAGGTGTGGGCGCGGCCCTGCAGCATGGCGACGCGGCGGCCTTCGAGCGTCCCGATGACGAGCCGTCCGGCATGGCCGGAGACGCCGGCATGCGGAAAGCCCGGCAGGTCGCGATAGGGTAGCACGACGGCGTCCTCGACCGCGTCGGCCAGCGGCCCGAGGCCGGTGCCGAGCACGATGGCGCAGGCAATGGGATCGGGTCCTGCGGCGTCCCGAATGGCGCGGGCGGCGGTCATGCGAGATTGTCCGGACCGAAGGAATGGGGGAGCAGCTCCGCCAGCGTGAAGCTGCGGCGGACGCCCTCGGGGCTGGCGACATGGACGGCAAGCCTGTCGCCTCCGAACTCGCGCAGGCGCTGCCGGCAGGCGCCGCAGGGGGTGCAGAGTTCGGGGCCTTCGCCAAGGACCAGAATCGCGGCTGCGGCACGGTCGCCAGACAGGATCATGGCGGCGAGGGCGCCGGCCTCGGCGCAGGTGCCGACCGGATAGGCGGCGTTCTCGACATTGCAGCCGGCATGGATGCGGCCGGACGCGGTGCGGATGGCCGCGCCGACGCGGAAACGCGAATAGGGCGCATAGGCCCGCGCGTGCGCCCTCGCGGCCGCCTCGAACAGCTCCTTCACGGCTGCATCCACGTCACTCTCCCTGGACCCTCGCCGCCCGCCTTCGTCCTTGTCGCACGGCCGGCCCGGCCGGGCCAGTTCAGGGCAGGATGACGAGGCCGTCCTCGGCGCATTCCACAGTCGCCTTGTCGCGGTTCGCCAACATCTGCGGCCCCATGTGGGTGAGGATGACGCGCTTCGCCTTCAGGTCGGGCAGGCGCGCCGACAGGGTCATCCAGTCGAGATGGTTCTTCAGCGGCTTATCGTAGGTGTAGCACTCGACCAGCAGCACGTCGGCGCCGTCAGCGAGCGGCAGCAGGATGTCGGTCCAGGTGGTGTCGCCGGAATAGGCGAAGACCTTGCCGTCGCGCGCGATGCGATAGCCCTGGCAGGGGCCGGCGCGCTGGTCGTGGTCGACCGAGAAGGCGGTGATTCCGGCGCCTGCGAGCACCGCCGGCGCTTCGGGAGAGACCTCCAAATAGGTGATCGGGAAGGGAAAGCTGTTGGTGCCGAAGCCGGGGAAGGCGGTGTCGGTGATGGTGCTGACGCGCTCGCGCACGCCCGTCGGCCCGGCGATGGTCAAGGGCGCGGTGCGCCGGCTCTCGAACAGCGCGTCGAGCAGGAAGAAGGGCAGGCCGCCGGCATGATCGCCGTGAAAATGGGTGAGCAGGATGGTCGAGATGGCGTTGCGGTCGATGTTGGCGCGCTGCATGGCGAGGAGCGAGGTCGCCCCGCAGTCGATCAGCATCACGGTGCCGTCGTCGCCGGTGAGGTGGAGGCATGTCGAGTAACGTCCGCCCGAGCCGAAGGCATCGCCTGAACCGAGAACGGTGATCTTCATGTCTGATCCGCTGATAAGGGCGCCGCGGCATCGGCCGCTTCACCGGGACGCTGGGGATAATCGGCACGAACCGGGTGGAGCCGGACAGGCGGCAATTTCGCACGCGCCCGCCGCTTGTCCAGAGCGTCTTCGTGCCGCTCTCCGATAGGCCCGCATCGATGCAGGCCACATACCCGTCCCGCAGAGATGACAGCGCCCCGGCCGCTGTGCACTGTTCCGCACCCCTGCAGCGACGCAAGAGCCATGACCCAGACAGACACGCTCACCATTCCCGGTCTCTCGGCGCCCGGGTCGATCGGTATCGACGCCAACGGCATCCCGCACATCCGCGCGGAGAATGAGGCCGACCTGTTCTTCCTGCAGGGCTTCCACGCGGCGCGCGAGCGGCTGTTCCAGATCGACGTGTTCCGCAAGCGCGGCCTCGGCCTTCTCGCCGCCGATTTCGGCCCCGGCTACATCGAGCAGGACCGCGCCTCGCGCCTGTTCCTCTATCGCGGCGACATGGAAGCGGAATATGCCGGCTATGGGCCGGAGGCGAAGGCGACCTTCACCGCCTTCGTCAACGGCATCAACGCCTTCATCGCGATGACCGAGAAGGACGCCTCGCTGCTGCCCTTCGAGTTCGGCCTGCTCGGCACCAAGCCGGCGCGCTGGGCGCCCGAGGACGTCTCGCGCATCCGCACGCACTCCCTGTCGCGCAATGCACTGTCGGAGATCCTG
>CAZEZD010000077.1:0-10047 GCA_964516115.1 uncultured Hyphomicrobiales bacterium | reverse complement strand
CGATGGTCGAGCGCTGGAAGGGAATGCCCCAGGTCTTGCCGCCGGTCTGGCTGTTTTCCATGAAGCCGGGGAAGAAGCTCGCCAGCCACGCCTTGTCGGCGTCGGTCTTGATGAAGTCGTCGAAGGGCGTGATCGCGTCCTCGTCAATCAGCGTGAACATGTCGGTCGACAGCAGCACGGAGGTGACCGGCGGCGTGCCGCTCTTGTGCGCGGTGATCGCCTTGACGATCGTCTCCTGATAGGTGCCGGCATAGATCGGCTTCACCGTGATCGCCGGGTTCTCCTTGGAGAAATCGGCGGCATAGGCGTCGATCAGACGGGTGATCGGGCCGCCGACGGCGACCGGGTAAAAGAACGAAACCTCGACCTTGCCCTGCGCCAGAGCAGGGGCGGCCAGGAAGGAGCCGCCGAGCGGCGCTGCGGCCAGCGCGCTGCCGGCCTTCAGGATCGTACGACGGTCGATGGTCGTGGTCATGGCAGTTTCTCCCTGAACATTGTTGTTATGCGCCGGCTCATGATAGCCGCTTGCCGGTGGCCGTGTCGAAAAAATGCTCATGGTCGCTGTCCCAATCCAGGCCGATGGTCCGACCCTCATCGAGCCCGATCTTGCCGGGCACCCTGACGATCAGCGGCTGGTCCGCGACACGGGCTTCGACGAGGCTGTCCGCCCCGAGGTATTCGACCGATGTGACGGTTGCATGAATTCCGTCATCACTGAGCCGCATGTGCTCCGGGCGGATGCCGAGCGACAGTGTGGACGGAGCATGGCCCGACGGCGCGCGGGCTTCCAGCGCCGGGCCGAAGGCCGACAGCGGCACCACGTTCATCGGCGGCGTGCCGACGAAGCGGGCGGTGAAGATCGTCGCCGGGCGGTTGTAGAGCTCCTCCGGACTGCCGTGCTGCTCGACATGGCCGGCGCGCATCAGCACGACACGGTCGGCCATGGTCATGGCCTCCACCTGGTCGTGGGTCACGTAGATCATGGTCATGCCGAGCCGGCGCTGCAGGCCGCGGATTTCGCGCCGCATCTCGAGGCGCAGCTGCGCATCGAGGTTGGAGAGCGGCTCGTCCATCAGGCAGACGGGGGTCTCCGCGACGATGGCGCGTCCGAGCGCCACGCGCTGCTGCTGGCCGCCGGAAAGCTGCGAGGGCTTGCGACCCAGCAACTGCGTCAGTCCGAGAATGCCGGCGGCCCTGTCCAGCCGCCTGAGCCGTTCCGCCTTCGGGACCTTGCGCACCTCGAGACCGAACAGGATGTTCTGGGCGACGGTGAGGTGCGGAAACAGGGCGTAGCTCTGGAACACCATGGAGACGCCGCGCTCGGCGGGAGCGGCCCGGGTGACGTCGCGGTCGCCGATGCGGATTGTCCCGCCGGTGGTGTCCTCGAGCCCTGCGATCAGCCGCAGGGTGGTCGATTTGCCACAGCCCGAGGGGCCGAGAAGCGCGACGAGATGCCCGGGCTCCACGGTGAAGGAGACATTCGCCACCGCATTCTGCGTGCCGAAGGCCTTGCTGACATCGTCCAGAGAAACCTCGGCCACCTGTCCCCTCGCATGTCCTCGCCCGCCGGTTCAGCGCCGGACGGGAGTTGAGCCATAGCGAAAGGCGCGGCCGGCTCCAAGGCCTTCCGCCTCCGCTGCGCCGCCTTGCCGTGCCTTCCTGCGATACTGTTCCGGCTCAGGGTCGACGGTCAGGCCGCCACGCAGCCATTGAGCAGCGCGCGGGCCTCTTCCGGATCGATCCGTCCCATCTCCGCGATCAGCACGAGCCGCACCGCCTCTCCGTCGGCAGCCCCTGGCGCATGTCCGAGGGTCGCCCTGTCGCCGACGAGCTGGAACAGCATGGGCCGGCCGGGCTGCTCGCGAAAGGTGACGAAGCCCTTGGCGCGCACCAGTTTCGGCGCCAGCCGGCCGATCGCCGCCTGGAAGGCGCCCATCGTCAGGGGGCGGTCCGAGGTGAAGGCCAGCGTCTCGAAGCGCGGCGTGGCGAAGAGGGTGCGCGCCATGGCCTGCGGGTCGGGCGCGACCGGTTCGTGACCGCCGCCGGCAAAGGCGAGTTCGGGGGCGATGCGCCCCTCCACCACGGGAAAGATGACCCGCTCCGGCTTCAGCGCGGCCACGGCGACGCGCGCCCGCGCCAGTTGGGCCTCATCGACCAGATCGGCCTTGTTGAGGACGACGATGTCGGCGCTGGCGATCTGCGAGCGGCAGAGCCTGTCGCCAAGCAGCGCCGCATCTCCGGCGAGCGCGCGGGCGTCGGCCACCGCGATCACCGTCTCCAGCGCCGCATCCTTCCAGATGACCGGATCGAGCAGATTCTGCACGATCTCGGCGGGATCGGAGACCCCGCTCGTCTCGATGACGATGCCTTCCGGCGGCGGCTCCCGCCTCAGGAGGCTCGACAGGGTGCGCAGCAGGTCGCCCTGCAGCGAACAGCAGATGCAGCCGTTGGCGAGGCTCACCACCCCGTCGGCATTCTCCGCGATGAGGTCGGCATCGATGTTGATGGCGCCGAAATCGTTGACGACGGCAGCGAGCCGCCGCCCCCCATTGGCGGTGAGAAGGTGGTTGATCAGTGTCGTCTTGCCCGCCCCGAGAAAGCCGGTGACGAGGATGACGGGAACCGCCACGGCGGCCTCAGGCCCCCTTCACGGGGCGCCGCACCGGCCGGCCCGGCCGCGCGGCCCTCACCAGCTCGCCCCCCGCGATGACTACCTCGCCGTTGACGAGGACATGGCGCATGCCCTCGGACGCGCGGTTCATCGCCTTGAACTCGGCCCGGTCGGTCAGCGTGTCGTAGTCGAAGACGACGATGTCCGCGTCGGCGCCGACCTTCAGGCGGCCCTTCGACCGCATCGCCGGAGTGCTCTCCTCCAGGATCTGCGCCGGAATGAGGGTGCATTTCGCGAGGCCGTCGATGAGGGGAAGCATGTCGCGCTCGCGCACGTACTGGCGCAGGAAGCGGGTGAACGTGCCCGACGAGCGCGGGTGCGACGAGGTGCCCTCCGGCAGCGGCCAGTCCTCGCCGTCATAGACGGAGCCGTCCGGATTGGTCCACGGCATGGCGTCGGAGGCGATCGCCCCACCCGGATAGAGCACCGAGACGTCGAGCAGGTCGCGGTGGCGCGGATTGGCCTCGACGTCGAGGAAGTGCCAGAGCACGAGCGAGCCCGGGTCCTGCGCCTGTGCCGCCAGCAACTCGTCGCGGTTGTGGAAGGTGCGCCCCGTATCGACCATCTCAATGGACTCGTAGGGTCCGCCGGTGCGCTCGCGGAAAGCCGGGTCGGCGAAGAAGGTGGCGCCCAGCACGGTCGAGCCGGTGCCATAGGGATAGGCCTCGACGGTGATCTTCAGGCCGAGGTCCTGCGCCTTCCGGATCAGCGCCGCCGCCCGTTCGACGTCCTGCAGGCTGGTGCTGTTGAAGTGGCAGATGTGCATGTGCGCGCCGGTCGAGCCGGCATAGCCGACGAGCCGCGTATAGGCCTCGATCGAACTCTTCGGGTCGATGTTCGAGGCATAGGCGACGTGGGTATAGGTCGGCACGGCATATTCCGCGGCGAGCGAGCAGACGGCCGACATCTCCTTCACGCCGGCGCCGGGCGCATAGGCGTTGAGGATGCCGATGCCGATGCCGCCCTCGTCGAGCCCCTGGCGGATGCGCCTGAGGATCTCGGCCATCTCCGCGTCGGTCGCGACGTTCTCGATCCAGCGCTTGTCGTTGGAATTGCGCCCCATGAAGCCGAGATTGGCCTCCGGCTCGGCGCCGATCATCGCGGCGATGCGGGCGAAGACCCAGTTGGCCGCGGTGCCGTAGTTGAGGACCCGGCCGTTCCTCGCCTGGTTCTCGTACCACAGTGCCACCGGCAGAACGCCGGCCTCCAGTTCCAGTGTCGTGGTGACGCCGTCGAAGGCCTGCATGCGGTCGGCGGCGACCGTCTGGCCATGGGCATGAAGGTCGATGAAGCCGGGGGCGACGACGAGGCCTTTCGCGCCGATCTCGCGGCTGCCGTCGCCACGGACCGCGCCGATAGCTGCGATGCGGCCGTCCTTCACGGCGACGTCGCAGACGGCGTCGAGGCCGCTTTCCGGGTCGATGACTCGCCCGCCACGGATGACGCAATCGAAGGGACCGGCGAAAGTGGAGGCAAGGGTCATCACGAACTCGATGCAAGGCGTGGACAGGCGCGGGGGGCGGGAACAGCGCGGCGGCGATCTTAAGGGCGGCTTCACCCAAGTCGAGACGGCGCGGCGGGCATCAGCCGCGCGGCATCCGCATCTCCGGCTGACGCCGTTTTGCCCCGGTCGGGAACCTTGTGATCGCCCGCGGGCTTGATCCCCGGCCAATCTCCGCCACCCTTTACCCAATGTGCCTCACCTCCCGCTCCGGATCTCCGATGCTTCGCCTGATCCTCGCCCTCGTCGCCATGTTCGCCGCGCCTGCCGCCGCGCAGGAGTTGCGCGGCCATGGCGGGCCGGTGCGTGCCCTCGCAGTCGCCCCCGACGGGCGCATCGCCCTGTCAGGCTCGTTCGATACCTCTGCCATCCTCTGGGACATCGAGCGCGGACTGGCGATGGCGGTGCTGCGCGGCCACGAGAGCTCGGTGAATGCGGTGCTGGCGCTGCCCGACGGCCGTTTCGTGACGGGCGGGGAGGATGGCCGCATCCTTCTCTGGCGCATCGGAAAGGCTGAGCCAGAGGCGCGGATCGAGGGCCATTCTGGGCCCGTTGCAGGGCTCGCCCTCTCCCCGGACGGGCGGTTGATGGCCTCCGCGTCCTGGGACGGCACGGCGCGGGTCACACCGCTTGGCGGTGGCGAGGCCCGCGTCTTCACCGGGCATGCCGGCCCGCTCAACGCCGCCGCCTTCACGCCGGATGGCGGTGCGATTGTCACCGGCGGCCATGATGCGACGATCCGCATCGCCCCGCTCGGCGAGGGTCATGCCCGCAGCATCGCCGTCGGTTCGCCGGTGGCGGGCCTCGTCGTCGCGGCCGATGGCGAGATCATTGCCGGTGGGGCGGACGGCTGGCTGCGCTTCTTTGCCGCCGACGGAACCCACAGCGGCGAAGTGGTCGCAGCCGAGACGCCGATCGTCGCGGTGGCGCTCTCACCGGATGGCCGCCGCGTCGCGGCAGCCGGCATCCGCGGGTCGGTCGCGCTGGTCGACCGCCAATCCCGCACCGTCGAGCGCGTGCTGGTCGGCCCCGGCCTGCCGGTCTGGTCGCTCGCCTTCCGTCCCGGAACGGAGGAACTGATGACCGGCGGCGGCGATCGCCTCGTGCGGCGCTGGCTCGCCGCCACGGGCGAGCATCTCGGCGCCGTCGTCATGGCGCGCCCATCGGAGGCGCTGACGCGGCTCGCAGATCATCCCGGGGCCGAGGTCTTCCGCGCCTGTTCGGCCTGTCACACGCTGGATCCGGACGGCGGCAACCGCGCCGGCCCGACACTGCACGGGGTCATCGGCCGGAGGATCGCCACCGCGCCCGGCTACGACTACTCGCCGGCGCTGCGCGGCATGGACATCGTCTGGACGAAGGAGACGATCGCGAAGCTGTTCGAGGTCGGCCCCAATACCTACACGCCGGGCACCAAGATGCCGGAGCAGCAGGTCACCGACCCCGACGACCTGAAGGCCCTCGTCGATTTCATCGCGCGGGCGACCGGGGCGGAGTAGGAGTAGCGGCGGACCTCAGTTCAGCCCGTCCTTGCCCGCCGCCTTTTCGGCGAGATAGTCCTCGGCGGTGCGCACGCGCGGGCGCTCCTGCGCCGCGTAGGGGTCGAAGCCCTCGTTCACCACACGCTCCACGCGGCAGTCCTCGCACATGAACAGGGCCTCCCGCCGCGCCGCATTGGCGCCGGTGAACATCCAGTGCCCTTCCAGCTTGGCAGCGATGCGCTCGATGGTGGATTTCGTGCCGAAGGCCTTGCCACAGGCGGTGCAGTGGAACGGCTCCTCCTCCTTCACCACCCGCTTCGGCTCGCGCCAGGCGACGAAATCGAGCTGCGGAATGAGGGCGATGGCGTCCTCCGGGCAGGTCTGCTCGCACAGCCCGCACTGCACGCAGAGGCTCTCGGTGAAGCGCAGCATCGGCTTGTCGGGATTGTCGGACAGCGCCCCGGTGGGGCAGGCGGAGACGCAGGCAAGGCACAGCGTGCAGGCCGCGACATTGACGTCAGCCTTGCCGAAAGGGGCACCCTTCTCCAGCGCGATCCGGTCGACGGGAGCCGGAGCCGCGGCGTGCAGTTCGACGAAGGAAAGCTCAAGCAGGCCGCGCTTGGTTCCCATCGGCAGGAAGGCGGAGGGCCTCGCGGCGGGCTTTCCCGCAAAGGGCCGGGCGAGGGCCACGGCCAGCGCATCGGGATCGTCGGTCTCGACCAGGCGCACCAGGTCGTCGCCGTAGCCGAGCCCCGCGGCGATGGTCCGCGTCGTGTCGAGGGTCCGCGTCAGGCCGAGCAGGTCGTGCTTCGGCTTCGCCCGCCCGAGGATGGCGATGCCCGTCGCGCCATAGGCCAGTGCGCTGGCGAGGACCTCCGGGCCGACTTGCGTGATTTCATTCACCTGCAGCGGCAGCACGTGTGCTGGCAACCCGGCACCGAAGCGCGCCATTGCGTCGATGAGCGGCAGGCCGTGGTCGCCGTCGTGGACGAGCACCACGGCGCCCGCGCCGCCGGCCGCCGCATAGGTCGTCAGCAGGGTACGCAGGCGGCGGATAAGGGCATCCACCGGCGGCAGCGCATAGGCGGCGGCTCCGGTCGGACAGGCGGCGGCGCATTGCCCGCAGCCGGCGCAGATGGCCGGGTCGATCGCGACATGGTCGCCGTTCGGCGTGATGGCTCCCGTCGGGCAGAGGTCGAGGCAGCGCGTGCAACCGGTGATCTTGTTGCGCGAATGGGCGCAGAGATCGGCCGTGAAGGTGACGAAGCGTGGTTTGTCGAAAGTGCCGACGAGGCCGCTCGCCTCGCCGATGAGCTTTTCGACCGCAGCCGCGTCGCGTGGATCGGCGCGCAGATAGCCCGGCCTGAGCTCCGGCGTCGGAAACAGGGCCATCCCTCCGGACAGGTCGATGACGAGATCGGAGGTGGATGACGCCCCGTTGCGGGGCGCCTGCCACAGATAGGTCCGCCGCGACGACGGCGAGGCGAGGGCGTAGTCGTCGACGTCGACAGAGAAGGCGCCGAGATGGCCGTGGGCGGCCGTGATCGTTCCCTTGACCACGGGAAAGGCGGTCTCCCGCTGCGGTGTCACGTCGCCGGGACGTGTGAGGAGAACGGTGACGTCCAGCGTGTCGGAGAGCCGGCGTGCGACCTCGATGGCGACCTCGTCGCGGCCATAGACCAGCGCGACGCCCTTGGATTCGAGCGAGACCGCCTGGATCGGCGGCATCTCCTCGGCCGCGGCCGCGAGGAGCGCCGCCGTCTTCGGACCGGCCTGCCTCGCCTCGACGGACCAGCCGGCCTGTTCGCGCACATTGGCGAAGACGAGGCGGCCGCCAAAGCCGAGATCCTCGGCGACCTCCGAGAAGAGCGGCGCCTCCTGCGTGCAGGCCACCGTGACGTCGGTCTCCTGGCCGAGAACGGCCTTGAAGAAATCGAGTTCCTTGCGGCACAGCTGGTCGGCCGTACGGACCTTCGTCCGGCAGGCCTTCGCCACCGTTTCCCCATGCAGCGGCATGGTTTCCTCGCAGGAGCAGAGGAATGTGGTGCCTGCCGTCATTGTGCTCTCCGGTGTGCGGCTCTTTCCGCCGCGCGTCATCCTCATATATTGGAAGCGGTCAAAAGAACCAGACCGGGCCGCCGTCGCGCCCCGAACCCAAGGACTCCATGGCCCTCGTCACGCTTCGCGCACCGTCGACCCTCGATCTGCCGCCCGGTTTTCGGGCCGTGGCCCTGCGCGAATCGGGCGACGCCTTCGCCCATGCCTGCCGCACGGCCGCCGAGGAGGGCGCCGGCACGCTGGTCTGGGTGCGACGTTTCGACCTCGCCGAATTCGCCGTCATTCTCGAGCCGGAGGCGCCGCTGGCCGAGGCGCGCAAGGCCTTCTTCCTCGGCATGAACGCCACCGCCGACGCCATTGCGGCCCTCTGTCCGCCCGAGCGCAGCGTCTCATTCGCCTATCCCGACGGAATCCGGTTCGACGGCGGCCTCGTCGGCGGCGGCCGCCTCGGCTGGCCGAAGCGCTGCCGCGAGGACGAGGTGCCCGACTGGCTGGTCTTCGCGGCCTCGATCCGCGTCGCCTTCTCCGGGCTCGTCGAGCCGGGTCACGCGCCGACCGCGGCCGCGCTGGACGAGGAGGGCTTCGAAGGCGTCGGTCCCTCCATGCTGATCGAGAGCTTCGCCCGCTTCTTCCTGCGCCTCGTCGATGTCTGGCAGCATCACGGTTTCGACCCGATCCTCCCCGACTATTGCGCCAGGGTCGATAAGGATCGCCCGGGCGACAGCCTGTCGCTGTCGCCTGCCGGAGACCTCGTCATTCGCCCGGCTGTGGGCGACCTCGAGCGCCGGATCGCATTTCTCGATGGCCTGAAGGCCGCCGCCTGGCTCGACCGCGAGACCGGAGGGCCGAAGCTGTGAAGATGCTGCGGACCATCCGGCTCGATCCCTCCGACACCTTCGCCTTTCCGCATGCGGCCGAACCGGGCGAATGGGCGGTCACCGGTTCCTTCCTGTTCTGGGGACGTGATGTCGCGGCGCTCGCAGGAAAGGAGCGCGCCGCCTTCCGCTCCGGCTTCGTCGGCGTGGCCTCGCTCGGCTTCTCGACCCTCGTGGTCGCGCAGCCGATCCGCCCCGAGGAGCAGGCTGCGGCGGTGGACAGCCTCGCCCGTCACCTGATGGACCGCCTCGGTGCGCCCGACATGGATACGGCCCGTGCCGCCGCGTCGGAGGAGATCGCCTTCGCCGCCTCGCTGGCGGAGCACGACGAGGGCACCCTCGTCGCCATGCATCGCGCCTTCGAGGGCGGCGAGATCCGCGAGCAGTTCCGCACCCTGGCAGCGCGCGAGAAGTCTGCCGGCGCCGACAGCCTGCACGCACAGGCCCGTGCCTTCACCTTTCACGAGGTGGTGGACGATGACGCCCCGGACGAGCGGGTGGACCTGATCGACATGATGGCGGCGCGCAAATGACCACCGACACCCATACAGTCACCGAATTCTGGGTCTCGTCCGGCCACCACATGACGCGGCGGGTGGACGGCGGCGGCCTCGCGGTCAGCGACGAGATGATCCTCGCCTATCTCGCGCGCCCCGAACTGGTGCCGCCGGAGGAGGCCTGCGACGCCGAGCGGGAGCTGCACGCCCTGCTCATGGCCGAGCCGCGGCGTCCGGTGACCGCCGCCATGATCGCCGCCATCAGGGACGAGGACGCCCGCGAGAACTGGCAGTTCATGACCGGATTCCGCGACCGGCTCATGGCCCATCCGAGCATCGAGGCGGCCTATCTCGCCATCGTCCGCAAGGGCGCGCAGGGCGTCCCGCCGCTCTTCCTCAATCAACTCGTCCACCTTATCCTGCGCAATGCGCTCGACGGCTGCACCGACCCCTTCGTGTTGCGCGCCGCCGAGCTCCTGTTCCGCCCGCAGAAGGGCTCGCTGAAGGACGGGGCCCTCCTGCTCGCCGACCAGGAACTGATCGAGGAGTTCGAGGCCGAGCGGAAGGCGCTCCTCCACACCGCGCCGCTGGCCGCCATGATGGGTCAGGACGCCATGGGCGACCTCGAGGTGATGACGGACGAGACCGCGCCCTCCTACTGGTCGCGCTCGGACGCCTTCTCGATGGTGTTCAATCTCGGCGGCGATCCGCGATCGCGCGACGCCTTCTGCCGCGCGCTGGAAACCTGGATCGCCCACATGCTGGGCGTCGAGACGCGCATCGCGGCCATCGAGCGCATCGAGGATGCCGACTGGCGCTGGTTCGTCGGCCTCGATGCCGAGGCCACCGCCATCGGCAACCGGCTGTGGCGCGGCGAGGTGATCGACCCGGCCGACCAGAGCCGTATTTGCGGCCTGTTCCGTCTCGATTTCGCCGATCCGCGCATGGTCGACCCGAAACTCGC
>CAZEZD010000076.1:8717-10054 GCA_964516115.1 uncultured Hyphomicrobiales bacterium | reverse complement strand
TCCGGCCTTGAACCGGGGAGACATCCAGCATGACCGCAGACACAGACACCCTCGCACCCCCCGTCGGCATCACCGACAGGGCGGCAGCCCGCATCGCCAGGGTCATGGCGACCGAGCCCCCCGGCTCCATGCTGCGCATTTCGGTCGAGGGCGGGGGCTGTTCCGGCTTCCAGTACCGCTTCGGCTTCACGACGGAACGCAATGCCGACGACTTCGCCATCGAGAAGGCCGGCGCCACCGTTCTCATCGACGAGGTGTCCCTGCCCTACATGACCGGTACGCAGCTCGACTGGGTCGACGACCTTATTGGATCGTCCTTCAAGCTCAGCAATCCTAACGCAGTCGCCAACTGCGGCTGCGGGACGAGCTTCTCGATCTGATCAGTAGAGCGTCGCGGCGAGCCGCGCCGGCAGCGCCTTGTCGTAGGCCTCGGCGTCGAGGCCCGCCTTGGCGCCTTTCAGCATCTGGCCCGGGGTCGGCAGTTCCGAGCGGTCGCGCTGCGCCGCAGGATCCCATAGCCGCGAACGCACCAGCGCCTTGGCGCACTGGAAATAGACGCTCTCGACGGTGATGACGAGGCCGGTGACCGGCACCTTGCCGTCCATGGCCGCCGGCTCCAGCAGCGCCGGGTCGGTGGTGATGCGGCCGCGGCCGTTGACCCGCAGCGTCTCCGACACCCCCGGCACCAGGATCAGGAGCGCGACGCGCGGGTCCCGCACGATGTTCAGGAGGCTGTCGATACGGTTGTTGCCGCGCCGGTCCGGGATGAGCAAGGTCTTTTCGTCGAGAACGCGGAGAAACCCCGGCGGATCGCCGCGCGGCGTGGCGTCGAGCCCCTCGGGTCCGGAGGTGGCGAGGACACAGAAGGGCGACGCCTCCACCAACGCCCGGTACTCCGGCGTGAGGGACGGGACCTCCTTGGTGAGCGAGGCCTCGCCGGCCGGGCCGTAGAGCGCCCTCAGCGCCTCCTCGCTGTCGATCCACATGGGTCCCGTCTCCCGTCGGCTGCTGTCGTGTTGGGGGCGACCGCGTGGCAGGCTGACGCTAGATTGCACCCGGCCAGAATCGCAGGACCCGTCATGATCGTCGCCACGTGGAACGTCAATTCCGTCAAGATCAGGGTGGAGAACACGCTCGCCTGGCTGAAGGAGCGCGATCCCGACGTCGTCTGCCTGCAGGAGCTGAAATGCGTCGACGAGGCCTTCCCGCGCGAGGTCTTCGAGAGCGCCGGCTACAATGTCGCGACCCACGGCCAGAAGACCTACAACGGCGTCGCCATCCTGTCGAAACTGCCGCTGGAGGATGTCACGGCCCGCCTTCCCGGCGACGATACCGAC